>CAXREW010000062.1:0-3821 GCA_964229455.1 Flavobacteriaceae bacterium
CAAAGGCGACATCCAAGACAGCGCTTTGATTGAGCGGCTGTTTGCAGAGCACGCATTTGATGCCGTGGTGCACTTGGCGGCTGAAAGCCACGTCGATCGAAGCATCGAAAACCCCATGGCGTTCCTCGAAACCAACATCCTCGGGACCGCAACGCTGCTCAACGCCGCACGCGCCGCTTGGGCCAACGCCGACGGCGATCGCTGCTTTTACCACATTTCCACAGACGAAGTCTACGGTTCGCTGGGAGCGGAAGGGCTCTTCACCGAAGAAACCCCCTACGATCCGCGGAGCCCCTACAGCTCGTCCAAGGCATCGAGCGATCACTTGGTACGGGCATGGCACCACACCTACGGATTGCCGGTGGTCATCTCGAACTGTTCGAACAACTACGGCGCCTATCAATTCCCCGAAAAGCTCATTCCCCTGATGATTCGGAACATCCGCGACGAAAGGCCTTTGCCTGTATATGGGGAAGGCATCAACGTGCGCGATTGGTTGTGGGTGGAAGACCATGCTTCGGCTATCGACGTCATCCTCCACACCGGAAAAGACGGTAGGACGTACAACATCGGCGGCCTCAACGAATGTAAGAACATCGACCTGGTGCACGAGCTCATTCGCTTGGTCGATGCAGCACTCGGCCGTCCCGAAGGCCACTCCAAGAACCTCATCACCTTCGTCAAGGACCGGGCTGGCCACGACTTGCGCTACGCCATCGACGCTTCGCGCATCGAATCGGAATTGGACTGGAAGCCTTCCATTACGTTCGAGGAAGGCCTCGCGGCAACGGTCGATTGGTACCTGAACAACGGTGAGTGGCTCGACTCGGTGACGTCGGGCGCGTACCAGCAGTATTACGACACCATGTACGGCAACCGCGGCTGATGGGGTGGTGGCAGCGCTTGCGTTCAGGCCGGAAGGCAGCTTTGGAGCCGGACTTTAGCGGCCCGGAAATGGCCATCGGCGAAGCGCTGCACATCGACGTGCACTCGCACATCGTTCCGGGCGTGGACGACGGCAGCTCCACCCTCGAAGAATCCCTCGAACTGATTGAGCGGTTGGTGGACATGGGCTACCGCGGTGCCGTGGTGACGCCCCACATCCACTCCGACATCTACCCGAACAACCGGCTCACGCTCGTTCCTGCTTTTGAGCAGTTGCAGCAAGCGGTCGCAGCGCGCTGGCCGGGCTTCACACTCCAGCTGGCCGCCGAGTACTTCCTCGACGAACATTTCGCGGATTGCATCGCTGCCAACGACCTCCTGCACTTCCATGCCGTTGACGAGCTCGGTCAACCGGTGAAGTGCGTGCTGTTCGAATTTGGATTCCACGAGCCGCCCATGAACCACGAGCAGGTCATTTTTGATTTGCAAATGGCGGGGTACACCGGGGTCTTGGCCCACGCCGAGCGCTACCCGTACTGGCACCGCAACCCGGGCGAAATTCAAGCCCTCGCAGACCGCGGGATTTGGGTCACCGTCAATGCGGCCAGCCTGGCCGGCGCTTACGGCCCTGATATGTACCGGGTCGCCCATGCATTGCTCGAAAACGGCACCGCCAAAATGATTTGTTCCGATGCCCACGGAACGCGTCACATGGACAGCCTCAAGGCCATCGCCAAATCGCCGGTGGTGCACCGATGGGTTGAGGCAGGCGACGCACGCAGCCGCTTCGTAAAGGCTTAATTGCCGACGGGAGCGAGCTTTACTTTGAGCCCGTCCAGTTCGTTTGTGAGGTGGAGTTGGCAGCCGAGGCGGCTGTTGTCTTCGACGAAAAACGCCTCGTCGAGCATGTCCTCTTCGTCGTCTGACTTCTCAGGCAAGTCGTGATCGCTTTCCACGTACATGTGGCAGCTCGCGCACATGGCCATGCCGCCGCAGGTGCCTTCTACCGGTAACTCTGCGCTCTTGCAGAGTTCCATCATGTTCATGCCCATATCGGTGGGAGCGTCCAGCTCGTGCACTTGGCCCTGGCGGTCGGTAACGCTTACGCGAATCGTGTTGTCCATGGTTTAACCTTCAAATCCGTTCACCCCGTTGACGGTGGTGTACTTCAAAACTAGGTTTTTATCCGGGTAAATGCGCTTGAACGCACTTTGAACCATCAACGTCGCCTCGTGGAAGCCGCAGAGGATGAGCTTCAACTTGCCCGGGTAGGTGTTGATGTCGCCGATAGCATAAACGCCGGGGACATTCGTACTGTAGTCAAAGGTGTCAACCTCCACCGCATTCTTGGTGATGTTGAGGTTCCAATCTGCGATGGGTCCGAGTTTGGGACTCAATCCGAAGAGCGGCACCCAGTGGTCGGTCTCGATGGTGTGGTTGCCGTCGGCCTTGGTCTTGATCTCGACAGAAGCGAGTTGCCCGTCGCCATCCACGCCGATGACTTCAGCGTCGGTCATCAGCTTAATACGGCCTGCAGCTGCGAGGTCCATGACCTTCTGTACGCTGTCGAGGTGCCCGCGGAACTCTTTGCGGCGGTGCACCAAGGTGACCTCCGAAGCCACGCCCTCGGCGAGGAAAATGGTCCAGTCCAAGGCAGAGTCACCCCCACCGGAAATCACCACCTTCTTGTCGCGGTAGAATTCCGGGTCTTTGATGATGTACTCGACGCCTTTGTCTTCGAAGTCGGCCAACTGCGGCACCGGTGGCTTGCGCGGCTCGAAGCACCCCAATCCGCCGGCGATGGCGATGATGGGTGCGCGATGTTGCGTGCCTCGGTTGGTGGTCACGATGAACTGATCTTCGTCGTCTTTTTCGATTTGCTCGGCGCGCTCGCCCAAGGTGAAGCCAGGCTTGAATGGCTCCGCCTGTTCCATCAAACGATCCACCAATTCACCCGCGAGAATCGACGGGTAAGCAGGGATATCGTAGATGGGCTTTTTGGGGTAAATCTCCGCGCATTGGCCACCGGGCTGCGGCAACGCGTCAATCAGGTGGCATCGCAATTTGAGCAGTCCGGCTTCAAACACCGTAAAGAGACCACAAGGGCCGGCTCCAATGATGAGGATATCCGTTTGGATCATGGATGATTTTCTCCGAGGGTTAGTACGCGCAAATCGAGCGCGAAATTAATCATTCAACAACAGGAGTGCACGGATGTTCGAGGGAAACTCAGACGCCATCCAAATTGATGGCTTCAACCTTGACCACTTCGGGGGCCGCTTGACGAATCGCCTGCTCTACCCCGCCTTTCATGGTCATGTGGATCATCTGGCAATCGGCGCACGCCCCGTGCAATTCCACCTTCACGTGGTGGTCTTTCGTGACTTCAACCAAGCTGATGTTGCCCCCGTCGGCTTCGAGGTATGGCCGCAAGCCCTCGAGGGCCCGTTCGACGCGTTCGGTGATGTCTGCCAATTCCGCCATCAATCAATGGATTTTCCCAATTGCGTCAGCAAGTTAGCCAAGACCGCGCGGAATGCCGCCGCAGCGGGTGAGTCGCCTTGCAGCACGGCTGGACGGCCCGCATCACCCGCTTCACGAATGGATTGCACCAACGGCACTTCGCCCAAGAACGGCGCATCGACATCCTCCGCCAACCGCTTGGCCCCATCCCGTCCGAAAATGTCATAACGGCGGTCCGGCATGTCCGGCGGCACGAAGTACGCCATGTTTTCAATCAAGCCAAGCACGGGCACGTTGATGGTATCCAGGCGGAACATCCCAACGCCCTTGCGCGCATCGGCGAGGGCCACTTCTTGCGGCGTGCTCACCACGACCGCTCCCGTCAACGGCACGTCTTGCACCAGCGACAAGTGGATGTCACCAGTGCCAGGCGGCAAATCGATGAGCATGAAGTCCAATTCCCCCCAGTTCGC
>CAXREW010000063.1:0-6725 GCA_964229455.1 Flavobacteriaceae bacterium
CGTTCCTCAGGGAGGTACCAAGCCGCACCGAGAGATTGCCCACGGGGACCGATGCTCACCTTCACCAACGGCGAAGCAAACTCGACCAGCCAGCTGACCACAGCGTGCCCTGCTTCATGGAACGCAATCGTGCGCTTCTCCTCATCGGAAATGATTTTGGTCCGCTTTTCCAATCCGCCGATGATGCGGTCCACCGCATCCAAAAAGTCCTGGTGAATCACCTTTTCGCGGCCCTTCCGAGCAGCATAAAGCGCCGCTTCATTGCACACGTTGGCGATGTCGGCACCGCTGAACCCAGGCGTCTGCCGGGAGAGGAAATCCACGTCGATGCTGTCGTCCACCTTGATGGGACGCAAGTGCACATCGAAGATCGCCCTCCGCTCGGTCAGATCGGGCATGTCCACGTAGATCTGGCGATCAAAGCGACCAGCGCGCATCAAGGCCTTGTCCAAGATGTCCGCCCGGTTGGTCGCCGCGAGGATAATGACCCCGCTGTTGGTGCCGAATCCGTCCATCTCGGTAAGGAGTTGGTTGAGGGTGTTCTCCCGTTCATCGTTGGACCCCATGCTCGCGTTCTTGCCGCGGGCACGGCCGATGGCATCAATCTCGTCGATGAAGACGATTGCCGGCGCTTTCTCCTTCGCTTGCTTGAACAGGTCGCGCACCCGCGAAGCACCCACCCCAACAAACATTTCGACAAAATCCGAACCGCTCAAAGAGAAGAACGGCACCTGCGCCTCGCCAGCAACCGCTTTCGCAAGCAGGGTCTTACCGGTTCCGGGAGGTCCTACAAGCAAGGCGCCTTTGGGAATCTTGGCGCCGAGGTTGGTGTACTTCTCAGGAGCCTTGAGGAAGGCCACGATTTCTTCCAATTCTTCCTTGGCGCCGTCCAATCCGGCCACATCGCCGAAGTTGACATCGGTGCCTTCGCCTTTCTCAAACAGCTGCGCTTTGGATTTTCCGATATTGAAAATCTGACCGCCGCCACCGCCGCCGCCGCCAAGGCGACGCATCAGCAGCACCCACACACCGATCATCAGCGCGAAGAAGACCACATACGTCAGCATCTGTTGGCCCCATTCATTGACCGGCTCATAGACGTACGTGAAGTCGTACGACTCCGACATGGTCTTCAAGTCCTCCAAGTAGGCATCGCCCGCAGGCACGTTCAACCAGTAATCTGCACCCTGGTAAACCGTCTTGAGCAAGCCGTCTTCCTCTCGGTCTCCTTCCAGCTCCTGCCGCACTTCATCCTTCAGGAAAACACTAGCACGCTGCCCGTCGAAGACAAGGCGTTTTACCTGCCCATCTTCAATTTTTTGCTTGAAATCCGTCCACTGGATTTCCCGGCCGCCCTCACTGGTATTGAGCATGAGCATGGCCAACAGCATGACGCCAATGACCCCATAAATCCAATAGAAATTCATGGAGGGCTTGTTGCCTCCTCCGCTGTTTGACGGTTGTTTTTTCTGGTCTTCCATGCTCTAACTCAAACTTCTTCGAGGGTCTCAATGTTCGCGTCTCCCCACAATTCTTCAAGGGCATAGCGTTGCCGAGCCTCTTCGTGAAACACATGCACCACGATATCACTGTAATCAAGGATGGCCCATTCTCCGTTTCGAAGGCCTTGCTTGCCCCAGGGTTTTTCATCAAGTTGTGAAGCTGTCTCCTTCTCCACGGAAGATGCGAGCGCCTCCACTTGCGTTTTGCTCGTACCGTGGACCACAACAAACCACCCGGCTACGGCATGGGCAATTTCGCGCAAATCCAAAATGGTAATTTCCTTTCCTTTTACCTCTTGAAGGCCGTGAATCACGGCGTTTAGCAAGGGCGGGTGTTGTGCCAATGAAGGGTTGCTCATTCACTCTGTTTCGAGCCGAAAGATACGATGCGGCAGTGGTAAGGCGGTGCGGAGGAAAGCGAAAACATGCCAACTTTGCACCGGACCTCAAAACACCATGCAGCACGCGCGCCTTCACTTGGAACAGACCGAAAGCACCAATGACGTTGGAGGCCAGTGGCTGAAGACGGCAAAGAGCGGTGAAATTCTCGCGGTTTGGACGACCAATCAAACGCAGGGCCGCGGGCAGCGTGGCAACGCATGGGAACAATCCCCTGGGCTCGACCTCGCGCTGACGGTGGTGGTGAAGTGGCCTGCCGATGCCCCCCATCAAGATCCGGTCGCCACCAACAAGGCCGTGACGGTCAGCATCCGGAATGCCATTGCCGATTTGCTCACCGAATCCAGTGGCATTCGTGCTGTAGGCATCAAATGGCCCAATGACATCCTAGTCCAAAACTCGGCCAAACGTTGGCTGAAATGCGCCGGAATCCTCATTGAAAACACATGGCGCGGAACAACGTGGGACGGCATGTTGGTCGGTGTGGGGGTGAATGTGAACTCCGCACATAACGGTGCAGGTCGGCGCTGTGCATTGGGTGAATTCGCCTCCTCCCCACTCACGATGGAACAGGTAGAAGCCTGCCTATCGGAACACATTCTGGCCGCCTTGAATGCGCACGGCTCACCCACGGATTACCATAGGCACCTTGTCGGATGCGGCCAGCCAAAGCGGTTCAGTCTTCAGGGCCAATCGGGAATGGGCACGGTCACAGGCGTGAATGCTACCGGTGCGTTGGAAATGGAATGGACGCCGGAAGGTGGTCTCTCAGAGGAGGTGACCATTGAGCGCTCCGACACGTTGGATTGGGTTTGGCTTTGGGAATGAGCCGCCCAGGCATCAGGCGACGGGGAAAGCCTTTTCTGCTGCTACAGCCATGCCATGAAAGATGCTTTGCAGGGGCTTTTCCGCCATCATCTTCATGAACGGATTCAAATCCGCGTCGCATTGAATGTGAAGTGAGCTGGCTTCATCGCCTTGGGACTCAATGATGACATCCAGCGTGAACCGAATGGGGGTGCCTTTTTGTGAGGCATACCGAACGATGCGGTCCGCTTCCCCTTCCACACGCTTCAAAACCACTTCAAAACCGCCCGTGACCTTGAATGAACACGCATCGCCTTCAGCGGAAAACGTGTTGACATGCTCTTCGGGGAGCAGGGACTCAAGATTGCTGGGATCACTGAGATACGCATGCAAAAAGGCTGCCGAGCGGCCACACGTGATGACAGGACTTTCGATGATCATGAAGGTCGATTATTTCGATTCGAAGGAGTCACTCCAAGCCACAGGATCGCTGTTCCATGCATCGAGCAAGGTGCGTTGCTCGTCATTCAGGTAGCCCTCGACGAGCGCTTGGTCGAGCATCGTCGGGTAGTCCGTGAGGGTGAGCCACTTGCATTGGGAGGCTTCAAATGCCGCTTGTGCAGCGGGAAGGTCATAAGTGAAAATCGCAATCAATCCCTTGACCTCAACACCCGCCTCGCGAAGGGCATCGACCGCTTTGAGGCTGCTCTGCCCAGTGGAAATCAGGTCCTCGATGACAACGACATTGGACAATACGCTGAGGTCGCCTTCGATGGCGTTGCCGAGGCCGTGTGCTTTGGCCTTGGATCGCACGTAGATGAATGGAAGTCCCAGTTCCTGGGCTACCAATGCACCGAGTGCAATGCCACCTGTCGCCACACCAGCAATCGCATCCACTTTGCCATACTCCTTTTCCACCGCCTCAACCGTCAATTGCCGCACAAACGTGCGCACTGCCGGATGGCTCAACACCTTTCGGTTGTCGCAATAGATGGGCGACTTGCGTCCGCTTGCCCACGTAAACGGTTCATTTGGACTGAGTTGAATTGCCTTGATTCGCAAAAGGAATTCTGCAACTTTTCGCCTACTTTCAACGGACAAAACCATGGCACGAATGTATGAAGTTTACATCATGAACCGCCCGGTGTTTTTTCAAGAAAATACCCCCACCGACGCGCATTCGCTTGTCATTCGTGAACCGGACAAATCCACCCTCGACGCCCTGCCCAACCTCATCCGGCAGCACCCGGATTTGAACGGCATCGTGCTCCTCTCTGCCGACCCCGAAGCGCTGTGGATGAACTTCTGCTACGGTTACCGAGAAATCCTCGCTGCTGGCTGCGTGGTGCGCAACCAAGAGGGCGCTTTCCTCTGGATCGAGCGCAACGGAAAATGGGACCTGGCCAAAGGCAAAGTGGAACCCGACGAGAAAATCGCGGACGCGGCGGTGCGAGAGGGTGAGGAGGAAACGGGGATTGGCCAACTGACCTTGGTCGGTGACCTCGGTCAAACCTACCACACCTATGAGGAAAACGGAGTACCCATATTAAAAACAACGTTCTGGTTCTTGGCTGAACACGCAGGGGGCAACACACCGGGTGCTCCGCAGACCATTGAGGGCATCACCGGGGTACACTGGTTGACGGCACCGGCACCCGACCATGTGCGTTCCGGAGCCTACCCGAGCATCCTCGCGCTTATGGACCAAGCCACAGCAGCTAAATCCAAGGGCTGAGTGCCGTTCACTCCCGCGGCAACGCGGACTGCAACCGGCGCTGCAATCCTTCACTCGGCAAAGGCATGTTGCGACCGGCAATTTTTCCGTCTTCGTCCAGCACAATGACTTGGGGCACAACGGCCAAACCAAGGGATTCCATGACCCGAGGATTGTTGCCGACCCAACCGACGGTTTCATCCAGGGTGCGGCGGCCCGAGAGGGTCTGCCGCCAATTCGCCTCGTCTTCATCCAAGGAGAGCACCACCCAGCACACGTCCCGGCGGTCCAAGTTTTCGGCGACCTGTGAGAATACTTCCCGCTCACGCGCGGCGAGACCCGACCCAGTTTTCAAGGCCAACATGACCGTCCACGGTTGCTGGCATTGTTCAGCAATGCTGCTCAAATCGCCGTTTGGAAGCGTCCAAGAAAGATCGCCAACGGCGTGGCCACTCCGGCCGATTTTACGGTATTCCCGCAAGGCATCGTAGGCCGCCACGAAGGACTCAGGGAAAGAAAACGTCTCCCAAACCGACCGGACCAATGCATCCGGCTGGTCCATGGCCTTGTCCAACCACGCCGCAGCCATTTCGGCGCGATCGACCATCTTCCAACGGCCTCCCATGGCCGATGCCAACGAATCCATGTTCGCCATGAATACCGCCTCGTTGAGCTTCTCCCAGTCCATCTGGCTTTCCAGCCACCAACCGCCATGAACAGCCAGCCATCCTGAATAGGCTCCGGGAGAGGCAAGGCGGCTGGCCCACGTCCGGTTGGGATTGCCCATGCTGCACATTGTCCACAACGAATCCAATACGGTTTGGGATTGGCCCGAACCTGCCGCTTCGTTTAACTTGATTTGCCAAGCCAAATCGCATTCCCATTCAGAGGTGCAACCGTTGACTGCTCGGCTCCATTGCGATTCAAAAGCGGCCGCCAACTCCGCATTGAGTTGGGCCAACGAATCCCGCTGCTGGATGGCGATTCCACTGCTCCTCAATACGAGGGCCTCAGCACGCAACCGATTGGCTCGGCGTTGCAGACCAACCAAAGAATCCATCCATTGCGTGGGGTGGTCACCGATCCAAGTGGACCTGCCCGGGCTTCCCAACAAGCGGCGCGCCGTGGAATTTCCTCCACTGAGGTGAAGCGCCGACGGCTCTTCAGGGCGCACCCAAACCATCCACGACCACGGGGGCGCCACGAGTTCGTACAAGCCTTCACCCGGGGCATTCCACTGAAAACCACCGGCTTCGTTCACCAAAATTTCTTCTTGCCACGTGCCCAGCTGCAGCGCCGGGTAATCAATGCGTTTGACGTGGATCAAGCTCGGCGTGCCATCCTCCAACTTAAGGGTGCCCGCGATGGTCGATTGTGCCCAACTTGTATTGGCTAAGGCCAAGACCGCACCCAGCGCAATCAGGCAGATTCGTCGCAAACGATTATGCATTCGGGAAAGCGACATCATCTGGCACAAACGCCGAGGCGTCTCCCCCGTTCTTGAGGATTTCACGAACCACATTGGAATGGATGTGGGCAAACTCAGGATCGGTAAACAGAATGACCGTCTCCAGTGAGGGGTGCAGCACCTTGGTCATCTGCGCGATGGTCCGTTCGTATTCAAAATCGCCCCCATTGCGCACCCCACGCAGGAGCCAGTTCGCATCGTTGGCGCGGCAAAAATCCGCAGTTAGCCCTTCAAACGAAGCGACCCGCACACGGGGAAACCGTTCGCACACTGATTCGAGCCAAGCCATGCGTTGCTCCAACGAGAACATGGAACGCTTGGCAGAATTGACCCCGACTGCGACAATGACTTCGTCAAACAGGGACACCGATCGCTCGAGGATGTTCAAGTGGCCGCGTGTGATGGGGTCAAAAGACCCGGGAAATACTGCTCGTTTCATCGCTCCTGGTGTTTTCAAGTCGTGAACAAACTAAAATGGACGTGACCGTACTTTCGGGTTTCCACGTAATGCGCACAGCCCGATACGTCGGTCCGTTCTCCGTGCTCCAAGATAAACCAGCCGCCGGGCACCAACAAAGGGCCGCCCAAAACCCGCTCCGGCAATTCCGGCAATTCCGGCAAATCATACGGCGGGTCAACAAAAATCAAATCGTATTGGGTCAACGACCGCTCAATGAACTGCAAGGCGTTGCCTCGAACCACCGACCAATCGTCCACGTCCCAATCCCGGGCCAGCGTCGACATGCCGCGTACGGCCTTGGGGTCACTTTCCACCGATGTCACCGAAGCGCAATCCCGGCTCAGAAATTCCAATGCCACCATGCCGGTTCCGCCA
>CAXREW010000064.1:0-8434 GCA_964229455.1 Flavobacteriaceae bacterium
CTCATCTCCACCCTCGGCAGGGAAGGGCACCCCTTCGCTTCGCAGGTTGTGGAATTCCTTCGTTCGCTCCAAATCCCGACGCCACGATTTGGGATTGACTCGAGGATGCAAATGGGTTGCCCGGTCAATCGTCGTGGGGTTTTGGCAATGGTTCAACAACAGTGTTTTGACCACATCGAACTCGAGGTCCTTGGCGGTTTGGTCATCGAAATGCGCCATCCGGCCATCGGAAGTCGAGCGCTGCGGGCGCCGTGCATTTTTCGGTTTACTCGCCATGGTCTTGGGTCAGTTGAACGGGTCCCCACCCTCGTTTTGCACATTCAACGCGCAAAGCATCGGCGATGTTCTCCAGCTGTTCGGGATGAAACCACTGAACGCCCTCCATTTTTTGAAACCAGGTCATCTGGCGCTTGGCAAATTGACGCGTGCGCAGTTTGATTTCTTCAGCGACTTGGTGCTTCGACCATTCCCCCGAGAAGAAGGCCTCCCATTCTCGGTAACCGACTGTTTGCAGCGCATTGGCCGACCAATGGGGCCGCAGCACTTCAACTTCTGCTTGCAACCCCATTTCCATCATCAGGTCGACGCGTCGGTTGATGCGGTCAATCAATTCTGCGCGTTCGCGCTTCAGTCCGATGATGAGTGCATCAAAGGGACGTTGAACGGTGGTGCTTGAATGGAAACTTGAGAACGGCTTGCCGCTGGCCAAGCACACCTCCAAGGCGCGCACCACGCGCTGCGGATTTTGAATGTCCATCGTGGCGGCGTGCGTTGGGTCCAGACGGGTTAGTTCTTCGACTAGTACCTCCAATCCTTCCGCTTCCAAGCGCGCATTGAGTTCGGTGCGTATGGCGAGATCAGCCGGAACCGGGTCGAGTCCATCGAGCACGGCTTTGATGTACAGCCCGCTTCCGCCACTGAGCACGGCGCATTTGCGTTGGGCAAACCACTGTTCGAGCCAGGCTAATGCATCCGATTCGAATTGGCCCGCACTGTAGAGGGCATCGGGCTCGAGAAAGTCCACGAAGTGGTGGGGGACTGCGGCGCATTCTTCGGCTGTGGGTTGGGCCGTGCCAATGGGCATGCCGCGGTACACTTGCCGGGAATCGGCGTTCAGAATTTCACAGTGGAACGCCTTCGCGATGGAAATGGCGAGCTCGGTTTTTCCGACGGCTGTCGGGCCGATGACCACCACAAGGAGCGGACGCTCCTGTTGGCCTCGGTGTTCCGAGAGGGGAGAAAGCTGTGCTACGTGGGTCCCGTCCATTCAGAACAGGTCGACGTGGTCATCGATGTTTTCCATGCCGGGCGTCTCGTCGTCGTCCTCGTCGAGGTAGGCATCGATTTCGGGGTCGCCGGTCTTGGCATCATCGCTGAAGACATCGTCAAACAACCCCGCATCGTCGAGCCCTTCGGGTTCACGGCTCATGGGGTCAGGCGTCGTGCCGAATTCCATCATCAATCGGGGGTACCCCACGCCGTCTTCAGCGGCGCCCATGGCCAACGGTTCGAGGTAGAAGCACCACATCCGCAGGTAGTCGTAGACGTACAGACCACGCGAAGTGGGCGTAGGAAGGATGTCGCGCACAGTGGCATTTTCCATGGAGGGGAATTCCGGGCCCATCGCCATGAGCGGGTACTCGGTTCCCTTGTCCCAGGCCTCGTTGCTTTGGTAGAAGGAGGCCATTTCGTTGGCGTTGTCCCAATTGAAAGCGTCGAGCGTGGACAAGTGCAGGTGCATCAATGGGGCATCGAGTTCAATTTCGATGTCGCGAAAAATGTCCTCTTCTACGTCGAGAATGACCCGGATTTTGACGACTTGATCCATGCCTTAAAGATAGGGCAACAAGTCGACCGGGTCGATGTTCGAATGGTTGGCGTGATGCACGGTTTTGCCTTCGCGGATCAAGAGCATTTGAGGCGATTGGTGTTCGGTCTGCAGGTCCGTTGCAATCGCATTGCTGACCTCACGGTGATTGAGCAAGTCGAGCAAAAAAGGCTGGACGTCTTCAGGCAAATCCCAGCGCTGCTGGGTGAGCTTCAGGGCCATGCGGCTGATGCTGCAGCGGGTGCTGTGTTTAAAAACGACCACAGGCTGCTCATGCGAGGCGTTGAGGGCTGCTGTCCAATCTTCCAATGATTCCAATGTGTTCCAATCCATCTTGCGGTAAATTTGGCGACAAAATTACCCGGTCCATGGACACGCGATTCATAAAAATTCCTCTTGCCGCCGCCAGCTTGGCGTACGCGATTCATTTGTTTACCGTCGGACAAGTAGGGGCTGGTGTGGGCATGGTGCTCGTTGCGGCGCTTCTCGTCTTGATCACCCTGCAGAGCATGCGGTTGCTCATGGCCTTTGTCAGCTTGCGTCAGCAAAAAATGGACGACGCTCGCACGTGGTTGGGGCGTGTGAATCCCAAGCACTTGTGGCCACGGCGCCGCGGATACTGGTATTTCCTGTCGGGGAGTTTGATGATGGAGCACAACATGAACGAGGCGGAGCGCTTGTTGAAAGAGGCGCTGGAAATGGGGTTGAAACAAGACCACGATAAGGCCGCTGTGAAACTCAATTTGGCGGTGGTGGCTTCTGCCAAGCGCAAGACCAAACTGGCCAAAGCCCTGCTCAACGAATGCAAGCGCTTGGATGCCAAAGGCGTGCTGAAAAAAGACATTAAGCAGGTTGAAGCGGCGATTCGCAGCCCGCAGCAAATGCGCATGCGCGGCCGCTGATAGGAAGGGTCAGTCCGATACATCCTCCAAAGAGGAGCCGTTGGTCTGATTGGCAGCGTGTTGAATGCGCTGGAGTAATTCTAAGCTGTCTGATTGAGCGTCTTGACAAATTTGCTTGAGGGCTGCTGCATCTGTATCATCGTTCCATTCCCTCGATTTAAAAGCTGCAATGTGGTGGCGCAGCAGTGCATTGCTTTTCCTTACAATGCGTTGGGCCTCTGCCTGAAGTTCGGGATGGTTCATCATCAGGTGCAAAGCCTGTTGGTTGACCTCTGAGAAAAAGGCATGAATGGCGCGTTGTATGTGATGAAGCGGCAGCAATGGGACGGACTTGGTTGTGAGTGCGGACGTAAGTCGCACCTACCAAAGTAGATTGCACTCTTCTGATTTCCAAATGCTTAAGTAGATTTTAAGCGCTCAACAGGTCCGCGAAGGCCTCATGCAATCGGCTCGATGCCAGAAATTGTTCCTCGAGAGCACCCGCAAAAGGGAAGGCCGTATCGAGGCCGCCAACCCGTTTGACCGGAGCATCGAGATCCTGCCAACAGGCTTCCTGAATCCGGGCGCTGAGCTCTGCACCAATGCCTCCCGTTAAGGTGTCTTCGTGGAGGACGAGAGCGCGGTTGGTCTTCCGCACGCTTTCGAATACAGTGCTTTCGTCCCAAGGGAGCAACGTCCGCAGATCGATGATTTCAATCGAGGCGCCGGAGGCTGCAGCTGCGGCCTCGGCCCATTGCACACCCAACCCGTACGTGATGATGGTGGCGTCTGTGCCTGACTGCACGATTCGCGCCTGCCCCAATTCGATGGTGTATGGCTCTTCCGGTACGGGTCCGCTGAGCGAACGGTAGAGGTACTTGTGTTCAAAAAACAGCACCGGGTTCGGATCCTCAAAGGAGCGCAACAGAAGCCCTTTGGCATCGGCCGGTGTGGAAGGGTAGACCACCTTGAGGCCTGGAACGTGGAAGAACCACGCTTCTGTGGATTGGCTGTGGAACGGTCCGGCCCCAACGTTTCCTCCCGTTGGCATGCGGACGACTACGTCGGCTTGCTGTCCCCAGCGCCAGTGGATTTTGGCGAGGTTGTTGACGATTTGGTTGAAGCCAACTGTGACGAAGTCGCTGAATTGCATCTCCATCATGGCTTTTTTGCCGGCAATGCTCAATCCTAAAGCTGCACCGACAATGGCCGACTCACACAGCGGCGTGTTGCGCACGCGCTCCTTGCCGAATCGCTCCACGAATCCGTCGGTCACCTTGAACACGCCGCCATACTCGGCGATGTCTTGGCCCATCAGCACGAGATCGGGATAGGCTTCCATGGCTTGGCCCAATCCTTCGCTGATGGCGTCGATCAACCGCAAATCCCGAACGCCTTCCGCCGGCAGCTCGGGTTCGGTGGACCACTGGGTCTCAGGCACCGGCGCAAACCGGTCACGCAATTCTTTTTGGAGGTCGGCTGTAATCTCGGGCTCCTCGGCGGCAGTTTTCAATCCTGATTTGATCAGGCGAGCGTGGTTCGCGCGCACCTTCTCGATGAGTGCCTCGTCGAATAAACCGTTCTGAAGGCCCCACTCCGTGAAGCGTTCCACGGGATCGATTTGTCCCCAGTGGTCGATCAGCCCTTCCGGGTAATACTTGGTGCCGGAGGCCTCCTCGTGGCCGCGCATGCGGAACGTTTTGAATTCGAGGAGGATGGGACGGGGGTGCTGCCGAATGCTTTCAGCGGCATCTTTCACCGCGTGATAAACAGCGAGGACATCGTTGCCATCGACTTGAATGGCGTCTTCGGCGGGAATGCCGTATCCGATGGCTTTATCGGTGAAATGATCGCATCGGAATTGTTCATTCGACGGGGTGCTCAATCCCCAGGCGTTGTTTTCGATGCCGATGATGACGGGCAATTGCCAAACGGCCGCTACGTTGATGGCTTCATGGAAATCACCTTCCGAGGCGCCACCGTCTCCAGTGAAGACGAGGGTGGCTTTCTGCGCTTGGTTCAATTTGTGCGCCAACGCGATGCCGTCGGCGATGCCCAATTGTGGTCCGAGGTGCGAGATCATCCCCACAATGTGGTGCTCGGGTGAACCAAAGTGAAAGGAGCGGTCGCGTCCCTTGGTGAAACCGTTGGCCTTTCCTTGAAATTGCGAGAAAAGGCGATCGAGCGGGATGCCGCGCGTGGTGAAAATGCCCAGGTTGCGGTGCATGGGCAGGATGAATTCGTCGGAATCCAATGCCGCCGCTGCGCCCACGGAGATGGCTTCTTGCCCCATGCCGCTGAACCACTTGGAGATTTTGCCTTGGCGCAATTGGCTCATCATCTTTTCCTCAATCATCCGCGGAAGCATGAGCTGCGAATAGAGCGTTTTGATGGCGTCGTCCGAGAGGTCTCGGCGGTCAAAGGCCAGGGGGTTGTAAGGGAACGTAGCGTCGGGCATAGATTCGAAATCCAGCCCAATTTAAGCCCAATCCCACCAAGCTGCTTCCAGCAACACGGGGTTTATCTTCGCGCCATGGACCCCAGCCAAAAGAACCCGCAGCGCAGCCCGGAGCAGACCGGCGAGAATTCGCGGTTTGTGGACGTTCGTTTCCCGGCCCAGTGGAGTGCTGACGAGGCGAAAACTCAGCGGGTTTTAGCAAAGGCTGTTGGGTGCAATGAACAGGAATTGGGCGAATTCCGGGTGGTGCGTAAAAACCTCGATGCGCGCAAGCGACCGGTCCAGGCGGTCTGGCGATTTGAGGTGGCCTTGCCAGGGGGGGGCTTGCCGGAAGCGCGGGAACCGGGCTTGGACTTGCCAGTGTTACCCAACGATGCGGAATCGGTCTACATCGTCGGTGCGGGTCCTGCTGGGTTGTTTGCTGCTCTCGCACTCATTCGACAAGGCCGCCGGCCCGTGATTCTTGAACGCGGTCAGTCGGTGCGCCAACGCCGAAGGGATTTGGTGAAAATCACCCGGGATCACCTGGTGGATCCCGATTCGAATTATTGCTTTGGAGAAGGCGGCGCAGGCACCTACAGCGATGGCAAACTGTACACGCGAAGCCACAAGCGCGGGGACATCCGTGGCGCCTTGGAATGGTTGGTGCACTTCGGTGCAAACCCCTCGATTTTGGTGGAGGCGCATCCGCACATCGGAACGAACAAGCTGCCCCAGATCATCCAGCGCATGCGCGAAGCCATATGCGAGGCAGGAGGGCAGGTGCATTTTGGTGCGCGGTTGGTCGATGTGGAGGCTGTGGGCGGGGCGCTGGACGCTGTGCAATGGGAGGACGTCGCAACGGGTGAACGCCACCGATGCGCTGCGCATCGGTTGATCCTCGCCACGGGGCACAGCGCACGGGATGTTTTTGAATTGTTTGATGCCACAGGATGGGCACTGGAAGCCAAACCCTTTGCGATGGGTGTGCGCATTGAACACCCTCAATCCTTGGTCGATTCCATCCAGTACCACGGGGAAGAACGCGGAGAGGTCTTGCCTCCCGCTTCGTATCGGTTGGTCTGTCAGGCCAATGGAAGAGGGGTTCATTCGTTTTGCATGTGTCCCGGCGGCATTGTCGCGCCGTGCGCTACCGAACCGGAGCAGGTGGTCACCAATGGGTGGTCACCTTCAAAGCGCAACAACCCCTTTGCCAACTCAGGGATGGTGGTGCAGTTGACCACCGATGATTGGGAAGGTCTGGGCTTTCGTGGACAACTCGGTGGGTTGGCCTTCCAGCGGCATGTGGAGCGGACGTGTTGGGAAGCTGCCGGTCAAACGCAGCGCGCGCCGGCGCAGCGGTTGGTGGATTTTCTAGCCAGTAAAAAAGGACGTACCTCGAAGACGTTGCCCGATTGTTCGTACGTACCCGGTGTGGTTTCGGTGAACCTCCGCGAGCTCTTGCCGAACGTAGTTTCGGACGCCTTGGCGGCCGGCTTGCGCACCTTCTGCAAGCGCATGCCGCGTTACCTCGACCCCGATGCCATCTTGATTGCCCCCGAATCCCGCACATCGAGCCCGGTCCGCATTCCACGAGACCGAGAGAACTTGATGCACCCGGATGTTGCCGGCTTGTATCCGTGCGGCGAGGGCGGGGGATATGCCGGGGGCATCTTGTCCGCAGCACTGGATGGGATGCGCGTGGCTGAAGCCGTGGCGATTGCATAAAAAAAGCCACCCGTGAAGGTGGCTTCTTTGGCTGGCCTCTGAGGCCTGCCGTTGTCAAATAATTCCGTTGTTATTCTGCGGAGGCTGTGCCTTCGTTCAACTGTTGGTCCAGTGCCGCTACCACCACCACGTCGACCAATTTGCCATTGAATTCGCCGACGATGAACGCTTCAGTGAAGCCGGCTTCTTGCATGGCTATCAATTGTGTTTGGGCGTCTTGCATCGAAAACACAGGGCGTGTCACGAATGTCATGGTGCTTGACTGGTCAAACTTCTGAGCAACTTCGCCTTTCAACAAGAACGGCGTGATGCTTTCCATGTCCAAAGTGCGCACGTCTGGCGCGAGTTGAATGCGGTAAGAAGGACGGATAGCGGGCATGACAGCGCGCAACGCGTCGATGTTCATGCCTTCCAGGGCGCTCGTTGCGGCGGCTGCCGGAGCCGGAGCGGCTGGGGTGCGAACGGCCTTGACCTTGATGGTGGATTTATCGGTTCCAAACGACTTGAGCAAGCGCACTTCTGCCGGGGTCAACCCTTTGCTGCTTACCGTCTGAACGGCAGGGGCGTCTTCGGGGGCTTCGATGCGTTGGAATACTTCCATTGTCGGAGCTGTTTGCTCGCTGCGTCGTGCCGCAACGGCTTCCCACTGCGCTTCGCTCAGCGCAATTCCCTGCATGTTGACACGGGTGTGGGGTGAGAACGGTTCGAGGTCTTCGTAATCTGCAACGCCGTCTTTGTCGGAATCTGTTGGGCAGCCGCGCTTGTCCACAGGTGCACCAAGGGGTGTTGCAGGGCAGCGATCGCGGTTGTCTTTGATGCCATCTCGGTCAAAATCATTTCCCAATTCGGCCAATTCCACCGGGAGTTCAATACGCGGCTCGGCATAATCGCGGCCCACGCGGATGCCAATGCCTGCTTGCGCAGTGGTCAGCATGTCCGTGTGACCCGGGCGAGGGTCCAAACTGGCTTCCGCTCCGGCCAACATGGCAAATGCGGCGCTGGCGTAGACCCGAGGCGTCAAGTTCAAATTCACGCCCATGCGAATGGGCACGGCTACGTTGCGTTGTGTTGCGGTCTGCGACTCGTAGGTGTAATCGGGCGTCAATTCCCGAGCAAGTACGTGTGCATTGGTAGCGTCCTCGGCCATGTTGTAGACCTTGCCGTTGCTCCAGTAAAAGTAGGTGTTGCCTTCAGCATCCGCGAGATCGGCAAAATTCGACTGCTGCATGTAGTTGATGCCCAGGCCGATCCACGGCTGGATGAACTTGCCGTCGTCGTAGGGCGTGTGCAAGCGGAGACCGGCTCCAACACCGTACCATTCTGACATTTCATGGCGTCGATTGGCGGCTGTTAACCCCAATCCGCCCCAGTTCAATTCAGCATCGGCCGAGCAATAGGGCATGATGTCCGTAAACATGGAGAGTTGGGTAGAGTACGTTCCGGTGGAGGCAATTTGAATGCCGTCCTCCAAGTTCGAGGCACCTGTGAAGCTCGTTGGTCCTGTAATGACCTGCAAGCCTGTTTGGGCAAATGTGCTGCTGGCAAAGGCGAGGAGCACAG
>CAXREW010000065.1:0-3694 GCA_964229455.1 Flavobacteriaceae bacterium
TGCGTAGCGGTTGGGAGCATCGAGAAATAGGTCTCGTTGTGGGCCACGCGGAACCGGTTCAGAAGCAGCGGCTCGATCATTTTCCATTGGTCGAGGCGCAGGTTATCAATCACGACGAGGTAGACGGGACGATCGTCGCCCGCCTCGGACCAGACCCGAGGCAATTTGGTCGGCAACAACCGGTGCGAAAGAACGGGGGTCTCTTCTCCAGGACCGGCCATCCACTCCGCGTAGTTCGACTCGTAGAACTTGGCAAATTGGCGGTTGGCGTCCTTGAACTGCATGTCCAAAACATCCGACATGCCCGCATCTTCCGACTGTTCCAATTCGAGCTTCCAGTGCACCAAGCGCTGAAAAATGGACGTCCAATCCGAAGCATCCAATCGATCCATCAGCTGCATCGAGATTTCGCGGAATTCACGCTGGTAATCCGACATGGCCTTCTCGCTCACGAGGCGGCGCTCGTCCAAGTTCTTCTTGATGGCGAGTAAGATTTGGTTGGGGTTGACCGGCTTGATCAGGTAATCGCTGATCTTGGAGCCAATCGCCTCTTCCATGATGTGCTCTTCCTCGCTCTTGGTGATCATAATGACCGGCAAGTGAGGCCGCTGGTCCTTGATGCGGGCGAGGGTTTCCAACCCATTCAATCCCGGCATTTGCTCGTCCAAGAAAACCAAATCAAACACCTCCACTTTCAGCTTTTCCAGCGCTTCAACACCACTGTTAACGGCCGTCACGTGAAACCCTTTGCCCTCAAGGAACAAGAGGTGCGGCTTCAACAAATCAATTTCGTCGTCAGCCCAAAGGATGCGTGGAGTTCTCTGCATGAATGAAATCGTCTCTTCAAAAATACGCGCTACCGCTTTCGACAGGTTAACTTGCGCGGGGAATAAACGCACCAACACGGCAATTCATATGCCCGGAGTTCATGTCGAATCACAACAAACATAAAATCCTGAACGATCCCGTTTACGGATTCATCACCATTCAGCACACGCTGAGTTTTGACCTCATGGACCACCCGTACGTTCAGCGTTTGCGACGGATCAGCCAACTTGGGCTTTCTCACCTCGTCTACCCCGGTGCCGTGCACAACCGCTTTCACCACGCGATTGGAGCCCTCCACCTCATGCAAGAGGCCATTGCGGTTTTGCGGGCCAAGGGAACCGAGATCAGTGATTCCGAGGCGGAAGGAGCGTGTGCCGCCATCCTGCTCCACGACATTGGCCACGGACCGTTTAGTCACGCGCTCGAACACAGCATCGTGAAGGGAGTCCATCACGAGGACATCAGCACCCTCATCATGGCCCGCCTGAATGAAGAGTTCAACGGGGCATTGGACACGGCTATCGCCATTTTCAACGACCACCATCCGAAGAAATTCCTTCACCAACTCGTCTCGTCGCAACTGGACATGGACCGCATGGATTACCTCGCACGGGACAGCTTTTACAGCGGCGTTGCGGAGGGAAAAATCGGCAGCGAACGCATCATCAAAATGCTCGCGGTTGAAGACAACGAATTGGTGGTGGAAGAAAAGGGCATCTACTCGATTGAAAAGTTCCTGATGGCCCGGCGTTTGATGTACTGGCAGGTCTATCTGCACCGCACGGTGCTCTGCGCCGAGTTCATGCTCATGACCGCTCTAAAACGGGCCAAAGACCTTGCCCAACAAGGGGTGGAAATCTACGCCTCCCCCGCCTTGCGCACGTTCATCTACGAATCGTTGGACCGCACCCGGTTTTTTGCTGACGAGGCCATCCTCGATCAATTCTGCCTGCTCGATGACAGTGACATCCTCGCCGCCCTGAAGGTCTGGCAGTTCCACGAAGACTTGGTGCTCCGAGAGGTCAGCCGCCGCATCGTGCACCGCGACCTCTTTCGCATCGACCTCCGTCCTGAGGCCTTTGATGGTGAGGAGTTGAACTCCATCGTTGAACGCACCGCCGCGCACTACGACATCACCGAGGGGGAGGCTGAATACCTGGTCATCAATGACCGCATCGACAACAAATTGTACGAATCTGGGGGCATCACCATCCGGTTTAAAAACGGCACGAAGGCCGATTTCGCGGATGCCTCGGACCAATTGAGCCGTGAAATCCTGATGCGCACGGTGGCGAAGTCGTTCGTCTGTTATCCGAAAGAATTAGGCCGAGCCTGATGCTCACTCTAACTCGACGCCATCGGCGTTGTAGAGGTGGAATTCCAAAATCTCCATGGACGAGTTGGACTCTACGTGGATTTTGATGCCGTGGGTGCGTTGCCACTGGCGCAGGATGCTGTTGAACCAGCCTTGCTTGATATAGGCTTCGATGATGGGGTGCATCATCACAGTTAAGCGGCTGTGTGCCTCCTTTTCGATGGCCTGGTGAATGGCCGAATCGATGGTGTCAGTGATGAGGATGGAAGCTTGAACAGCACCCGTTCCTTGGCACGTCGGGCAGGCCTCAGAAGTCTTTACATCCGCTACGGGACGCACGCGCTGCCGCGTCATTTCCACGACGCCAAATCGGCTCGGTGCCAAGATGTTGTGCTTGGCCTTGTCCCCCTTCATCGCTTCTTTCATCGCCGTCGTGAGCTCCTTGTTGTGCTCGCGCTTGGCCATGTCGATGAAGTCAATGCAGATGATACCGCCCATGTCCCGCAGCCGAAGGATGCGGGCAATCTCTTTGCAGCATTCCAGGTTGGTTTGCAGGGCGTTTTCCTCTTGATCCTTGGCTCCGGCCTTTCGCCCGCCGCTGTTCACGTCAATGACGTGCATGGCTTCGGTTTGTTCGACAATCAAGTAAGCCCCGCTGCGCAGGTTGACTTGTTTGCCAAACGTCGCCTTGATCTGGCGGTGGATGGACAAGGTGTTGAACAGGTCTTTGTCCCGAGAGACTTTGACCATGTCGGTCTTCTTGGAACCAATGCTTTGCAAGTAGGTCTTGACCTCATCGCCAAACTTGGCGTTGTTGACCCGAATGCCTGTGCAATCCGGGGTCAGCACATCTCGCAGAACGGCGTTGGTCTTATTCAACTCGCCCAAGACCCGCTTTCCGGGCTTCGCATTGCGGAGCTTTTTGTGCATGATGCCCCACCGCGTCACCAGGTCTTCCAAGTCCGCGTGCAAATCCGCCGCGCCTTTGTTTTCGGCCACCGTACGGATGATGATACCAAAACCTGGAGGGCGGATGCTCTGCATCAGGCGCTTCAAACGTTTCCGCTCTTCCTCGCTCTTGATACGTCCTGACAGAGAAACCTTATCGCTGAAGGGCACCAAGACGATGTACCGTCCGGGCAGCGTCACTTCCGCAGTCAAGCGGGGGCCCTTCGAACTGATGGGCTCCTTGGCTACCTGGACCAATACGACTTGGGAAGCCGATACCTCGTCCTTGATCTTACCCTTCTTGTCAATTTCGGCCTCTTTCTTGAAGTTGCCCAAGTCCGGAACCGGCTGCTTGCCTTGCATGGCCCGCTTGAGGTACTTCTGCTGGGTCCGGTAATGGGGACCCAGATCCAGGTAATGCAAAAAGGCATCGCGCTCGTGCCCTACGTCGACAAAAGCGGCGTTGAGACTAGGCAATACCTTTCTGACTCGGCCCAAGAATATATCCCCGACCGCGTACGCTTTGTCGCCTTGATCGCGGTGCAACTCAACGAGCTGCCCGTCCTCCAACAAAGCAATCTCCACCTTTCCTGAGGTGGAATT
>CAXREW010000066.1:0-9172 GCA_964229455.1 Flavobacteriaceae bacterium
CGCCCCTGGGCATGACAGAAGTTCCGGGCATTGGGCGTGCCAAAGCCCTTCAGTTGTCCGCCGCGTTGGAGTTGGGTCGCCGCCGGCAGATGACCGCTCAATTTAAGGATGCATTTATTCGGTCTTCCGCCGATGTGTTCGAGCGCTTCTCGATTCGGTTGTCAGACTTGGGACACGAGGAATTTTGGCTCGTGCTGCTGCGTCGTTCCAACGCTGTCATGGCGGAGGTCATGGTCAGCAAGGGAGGGTTGACGGGTACCGTCGCAGATCCAAAATTGATTTTTTCAAAGGCACTCGCGATGCGCGCAGCGGGCATCATAGCCGTGCACAACCATCCATCGGGTAACGTGCGGCCCAGCCGATCCGATCGGGAGCTCACAAAAAACCTTCAATGGGCGGGCAAAATGTTGGATTGCCCGCTGCTTGACCACTTAATTGTTTCCCGCAACCGTTACTTTAGCTTCGCTGACGAAGGCGAGCTTTGAGGCCGCCGGCGTTGCAGCCAAGTGTCAATTGCAATGAAACGCGTTCTTACGGTCATCGGGGCGAGGCCCCAATGGATGAAAGCCAGTGCGCTCAGCCGCGCGCTGAAGGACGCTTCTTTGGGCATTGAAGAACGGGTGTTGCACACAGGGCAGCATTATTCCCACGATATGGCGGGCCGTTTTATAGACGAATTGAACCTGCCCGCGGCGCACCACGTGTTGAACGTGTCTAACGAGCCCGCGGTGCGCATGGGCCAAATGATGCAAGGCGTGATGGCGGCCATAGCCCAAGACGCTCCTGACGCGGTTATCTTGTACGGAGACACCGATTCTACCCTTGCTGGGGCGTGGGCTGCGAGCCGAGCGGGGATACCGGTAGTGCACATCGAAGCCGGCCTCCGGTCTTTCGACCGGTCCATGCCCGAGGAGATCAACCGCATCCTTACCGATGCCTTGAGCGATGTGCTGTTTTGCCCTTCCCAAGCGGCAGTTGAATTGCTGGCTAAAGAAGGCATCTTCAGCGGTGCGCGCGATGGCCTTCGGGTGGAGGTGTCCGGTGATCTCATGCTGGACACGGCGCGGCATTTTGGAGGACAACCCCAGCCCGTCGCAGCCGAAGCAAACACCGTCCTGCTCACGCTGCATCGGCCCTCCAATGTGGACAATCCCAATCGATTGAAGGCCTGGATTGAGTCCGCGGGTGCAGCGGCTCAATCGAGAGGATGGCGCGTGCATTTTCCCGTCCATCCCCGAACCGCTCGGGGGGTGGAGCGCATGTACGGGGACACCTGGCGCGAGCAGCTTGAATCCCTTGGTATCGAGGCGCATGAGCCAGCGCGATACGTGCAGGTGCTCCATTGGTTGAAAGAAGTGCGCCAAGTATGGACGGATTCAGGTGGATTGCAGAAAGAGGCCTACTTCATGGGCCGACCGGCAGTGGTATTGCGGGAAGCCACCGAGTGGACGGAATTGCTGGACCATGGGGTAGCTCGATTGTGCGCACAACCTGCTGATTTGAATCCGGCAATCACGGCCTTAGAATCGGACTACGGCGTCATGGATTTCTCCGTTCCCCTCTATGGAGATGGACAAGCGGCACTGCACATCGCTCATACATTGCGTACATGGCTGAATCGGTGAAACTCTGGGTGGCTTCAGGTGACGTGACCCCGCGTCATGAGTACGTAGCCTACATCGTTTTTGATGTGGTGCTTGGACAGCCGTACCGGTGGATCAAATCTGCTTCGGATTGGACGGAAAGCGATGGAATGAAGATTCAATACGGTGGGACGCGTTCCGAAGCATTGGGTGCGGTATGGGTTCCAGCCTGCGGGCTTTTGGAAGGAACGGCCTCCGAACACCCCGCGTTGAATTCGTGGTCCGATGAAGAAGGACCGGGTGTTCCGGGCAAGGGAAGACTTCCTTTCGGCGTAGCAGATGCATCCGCGGCACGAGTGGATGCGGATTGGTGGAGCTGGGTGTTCTGGACTGTTACCCGGTTGGAGGAATACAGTGCTCCACCATCGGACTTCGATGGCATGGGCCGATTTCAGGCTTCAGCCTCAATGGCCCATGCAGAAGGCTGGTTGTTGCGGCCGGAGGTGGAGGTGCGGATTCGCTCATGGGCTCGTTCCGTTGGCCTTGAACCGGGCCATGCAGCTTTCAAGGTCAATCCCACAATTGACGTCGACAGTGCTTATGCATACCGGCACCGGAGTGCATGGCGTAACGCTGGTGCAACGGTAAAAGACATGGTGTTTGGGCGCACGGCCCGCTTGGCCGAACGTTGGCGTGTCTTGGTGAGCGGACAACAAGACCCATACGACACCTACGAATGGCTCGAGTCCCTGCACGCGGCACACGGCCTGAAAGCGCGGTACTTCTTCTTGCTGGCGGATCGCGGACCGTACGACCGACCGGTGGACTGGCGCCAACCGGGCATGAGGGCCGTGGGGAAGCAGCTTTCGCAATCCGCCGACGTCGGCATCCACCCCAGTGTCGCCAGCCACGATTCGAGTGATGCCGACCGACTAAAGACAGAAGTTCGCCGGATGGAGGGATTTTTAAATGCGCCCGTCCAACACGCTCGTCACCACTATTTGTTGCAGCGCGTACCGGTGACTTGGAGGCGATTGGAAGCCGCTGGCATCCAGCACGACCACAGCCTCGGGTACGCCGATCACATTGGATTCCGCGCGGGAATGTCACGTCCGTTTCGCGCATTTGATGCCTCCGCCAACCGCATGCTGAACCTGACCATCCACCCGGTTTCTGCAATGGACGCCACGTTGAATCGGTACATGGGCCAGACTCCGAATCAAGCCCTCGATGCCCTCGAGCAGCTGGCGCAAGAAGTGAAGGGCGTGGAGGGTCAACTCACCTTGTTATGGCACAACGAAACCGTCAGTGAGCGCGACGAGTGGAAGGGGTGGCGTGCAGTGTACGAACAAGTTTTTGAACGCGTGTGTTAAACAATTGTCCATGGTTACCAACCTCGCTTCTACCAATAGCATCACCAATGAATTTGTCGCGGAACTGCGCGATGCGAACCTCCAGCAGGATCCCTGGCGCTTCCGGTTCAACCTGAAGCGACTGGGAAGTGCTATGGCCATCGAAGTGAGCAAGTCAATGGCGTATTCGCCTTCGCCGGTTGAGACGCCATTGGGCACATCGACCGTCAACCGGCTCACCGAGCAACCGGTGTTGGCCACCATTCTGCGGGCGGGGCTGCCCATGCATGAAGGGGTGGCTGCTGTGTTTGACCGCGCGGAACAAGCATTTGTGTCGGCGTGCCGCAAGTACGTTGATGAGGCGCACAGCGCCTTCGAAATCGGAATTGATGCCGTCAGCGCACCTCCGTTGGAGGAAAAGGTGTTGATCGTATCGGACCCGATGCTCGCCACGGGCGCTTCGTTGGCTCAAGTGCTCACCGCGCTTTTCGCATCGCACGGAAGACCATCAACCGTGCACGTGTTGGCTGCGATTGCGAGCCAGCAAGGCGTGGACTACCTCCAACGCCAGCACCCGGAAGCCCACGTATGGGTGGCGGCGGTCGATGAAAAATTGAACGAAAAGGGCTACATCATCCCCGGCTTAGGCGATGCGGGAGATTTGGCTTTCGGAAGCAAATTGTAAGCATGCCAGGCGTTATTGAAACCTTACTGTGGATGTTCGGCGCGGTGGTCAAAGTCCTGGTGACGCCGTCGCTGATGATTGCACGCGGCTGGGGTTTTTGGTCGACCGTCATCGTTACTTCAGTAGGATCGGCAGCTGGCGTCTGGGTTTTCTTTTTCTTCGGCAAGTGGATCCTCAAGAAGTGGGCTGAGTTTCGAGGGGAGAAGGAACCCAAGCGTCCGTTTTTCACGCCCCAACGCAGGCGAGTGGTGCGCTTTCGTCGGCTCTTCGGGATGTGGGGACTGCTCGCTGTGAGCGGCTTGATTTCGGTTCCCATCGCGTCCATCCTGGCGGCGAAATACTACCAGCGTGACGAGCGCATGCCCTGGATCTTAGTTGTTGCTTTCGTTGCGTGGTCGTTGCTCTTGACCTCGCTGTCGTATTGGGCCATTGACATTGGCTGATGTACCTTCGGACCATGTCCTCTTCGAACGCACCGGACGACCTGTTTTTTGACCTCGACCGCACGTTGTGGGATTTTGACCGCAATTCGCGAGAGGCGCTCGAAGAGATTTTCCTTGAAATCGCTCAGCCCAACTTGCCTCAACACAAAGCAGCAGCGGAATTCATCCCTGTATACGAGGCTGAAAACGAGAAATGTTGGAAAGCCTACCGGGAGGGCCGCATCACCAAAGAAGAGCTTCGGCCCCTCCGCTTTCGCAAGGCTATGGAAGGATTGGGCATGCCGGCCTTCGATGGCATGGAAGCATTGGCCGAGGCCATGGGCACAGCCTATGTTGAGCGGGCACCTTTCCGCACCGCTTTGTTCGATGGAGCCATCGACGTGTGCCGCACGTTAAAGGCGCGCGGGCACCGCATGTTCATTTTGACCAATGGGTTTGAAGAAGTGCAGCACATCAAGGTCAATCGAAGCGGGCTGGAACCCTTCTTCGATGGGGTGTTCAAGAGCGATGCCTTGGGATTCAAAAAGCCGCATCCGGATTGTTATTCCAAGGGCTTAGCCCTTGCCGGCTCACGTGCTGACCGAGCAGTGATGATCGGTGATGATTGGGAATGCGATGTGGACGGTGCGATTCAGGCGGGATGGCGTGCGGTCCATTTTGACCCCAGTCAACCGCCATCCTTATCTGCTGCGCCCCTTCGAATCAGCGCGCTGCAAACTTTACTTGAATTGGATTTCAATCAACGATAACCACCTAACGACTGCTGCCATGGCACAAGAAGAAAAGAAGAAGAAACTGAACATTGACCTGCCAGAGGAATTGGCATCGGGTACGTATTCAAACCTTGCTGTAATTACCCATAGCCCGGTCGAATTTGTGGTGGACTTTGCTCAGGTCATGCCCGGAATGAACCAAGCTCAGGTGCGTAGTCGCATTATTTTGGCCCCTCACCACGCCAAGCGCTTGTTGCATGCGCTGACTGAAAATGTCAAGCGCTTTGAGCAACAACAAGGGCCTATTCAAGCTCCGAAAGGAAACCAAGACCCGGCGATGCCGCTAACCTTCAGTGGACCCCAAGGCGAGGCCTGATCAAGCTTAGCCCAGCGTCGTGCCTAGCACTACCCCTTTTTTGGCAAAGGAAGTCGAACGGCCATCGTAGTTCGGGCGGTTTTCGCCTGCGGATACAAGAGGCACTTCTCCTGATTTTGTGGGGTGATACCACGTCAAATTCGCTGCCGCTCCCACTTCAATGTGCGGTGTGTCAAGGCCCAAGATGCTTCGGGGGCCAACCGTGAGTGCACGTACGGTAGCGCCGAGGGCGTTCGGTGCATCCGCCAGCCCCGCGAGAGCGACCGGGAAGACCGATTCGATGCCTGCCATGCCGGTGGAAGCAAGCATAAATTCGACGTCGTGGTGCTCGAGGTCTTCAGGGCGGTGATCCGATACCAGGGCATCAATCGTTCCGTCCAGAAGGCCACTGCACAAGGCCTTCCGGTCCTCCGGTCCTCGGAAGGGCGGAAGTGTTTTTAAGGTACCGTCAAAGGTGCTGAGGTCAGCATCTACGAAGAACAAATGGTGCGCCGAGGTCGCACAGGTCACCGACAACCCTTCGCTTTTCGCTTCCCGAATCAATTGAACGGATTCCGCTGAACTGATGCAAGAGAAGTGCAGCTTGCCGCCCGTGTAGCGCAAGATGTCCAGGTCGCGCTTGATGCGCATGGTTTCAGAGGCTGTCGGGTTGCCAACAACGCCCATGTGCGTGCTGGTAATGCCTTCGTGCATTTGTGGGTTGGCGTTCAATCCCATTTCGAGCGGGCAGGTGACGATGGGGTGAGGCAATCCGTGGCTGTATTCCAAAGCGCGGCGAAGCATTTCAACGCTGTTAAGCGGAGCATCATCCGAGAAGGCAACAGCTCCGGCCTGCGCCAAGTCGCGCATCTCCGAAAGTTGCTTTCCGTCCCTTCCTTTCGAGACCGTGCCCATCGGGAGCAGGTGCGCATCGAGGCCGGTTGAACGGGCGATGAGGTAGGCAATGTTGGATTTGGTATCCGGAACGGGATCCTGATTGACGTTGAGTACCACATGCGTGAATCCGCCTGAGCGTGCTGCGCGCAGGCCGTTTGTCAGGCCTTCTTTCTGCTCATACCCCGGATCCGCAAAATCCGCTTGCAAGTCCATCCATCCGATTGATAGATAAGCACCTGGCTCATCCCACTCCGTGGCCGCTGGAGAAGGAGGGATGGCGTCTTGAATGTTGACAATCACACCGTCTCGGACATGCACGTCCTGGGTGGTTCCGTCATGGGGACCTTTGGGGTCGAAGATGGTTACGCTTTTGATGATGGTTTCCATAAGCGAAGGAATAAGGTTTCAGCAGCCAGGGCTGCAACAGCAAGGAGAAGCAACGCTTTCCACAGGGGGATACCCTGTTCCATGCGTTGAATGATTTGAGGCAAGGTCGAACTCGTTCCTGAAAGGATGCGCATGGTCGGCCACGATGTGGCATTCCAAGCGGCTTCAAAGGCCTCAACATCCCAGGCCAAGTGGTCCGATTCGGCCCGGTCTTGATTCAACCCGATGGATGCAACAACGGCATCGCCGTTCTTCACGATGTAATGGCCCGTCTCGAAGGGCACCCCTGAGAGGTTGACCTGAGCCCGCTGTCCAATCTCCCGCACTTCTGGCAGCCACTGGGTCACAGGACTTTCCGAAGGGGCTCCCCATGGCTGTGGGCCTTCCATGGACCAATTGCTTTCCCCGCTCACAGGCGCATTGACGGCCAACGCTTCCGCGACGCCCAATTCGGCTTGGTAGATGGCATGGGAAGAGGAGCGTTCAGCAATGCGAAGCATAAGGGGAACCCAAAAGGCGTGGCGAATCAGATTCGTCGCTTCGGAAGTGGCTCCGGCATTTAGGATGAAGAGTTGTCCGCGTCCTTTGGGAATCCGAGAGAAATAGGTACGACCGGTCTCTGTCGTGGCCAGTATTTCTTCCCCGGAGGCCCGCCCGCGGTTCCATATGGATTCAACCGATGGCAGGTCGATGCGCTCTGGTGTTTGCGCGAACATGTCCTTGAAGAACGGATGGTCCATCTGGAGGTTGTTGACCCGGTCGCTTTGCTCGATCCAATTGGTGGTTTCCGGTACGCCGAACGAGGAACGCAGGGCGTCGTTGGCGTATTGTTGTGAGGGCATGCAAACGGCGGTGCCGCCGTCTTGGATGTACGTGAGGAGCGCGTTGTTGAACCCCGAACCCGATGGCGGCCAATTGTTGAGTACGACCACTTGTTGGCCTGCAAAGTCACCCGGGCTCCACTGGTTTTGGAACGCAACCCGGTACAAGCCCCCCGCGGTATTGTAAGCGCGGCGCAGGGCGGTATTCACAGCCTCCGAGTCACCAGAGGAGAGCACCAAGATGTTGATCCGATCCAAGACATCGTACCCAAAATGCCACTGATCATCGAAACGGATGGGCGCGTCATCGATTTCCACGCTTGCCGACTGGATGCCCGCTGTACCCTGCGTATACCGAAGTACGGTATCCGTTGGAATGCCGGGCACGAGGTTGAACGTTCCAATCGCTACCCGCTCGCCGTTGATGCGCAAGTTCATCGGTATGCGGTCTACGGATGCCCGCGAATTGTGCTCCATGCGCACGTGCAGTGTTGCTTGCCGTCCTTCGATGCGGACGGGTTCATCGAACCACACCGAGTCGACCCAAATGTTGGGTGTGTTCCCGGCCAGCTCCGGCACGAAAAACCATTGGATGGATGAGTCGGGCGGCGCAGCTTCGGCCGACAACCGGTGGGTAGAGGCTTGCAAGTCACTGAATACATAGGCTGATTTGCGTCGGCCTGGAGCTTTGTCGAGTTGATTTTCGATGCGCTCGAGGATTGAGCCTAGGGTGTGGGTTCGGTACGTTGGTCGAATGCCTTCGATGCGTTCCACTGCTTGATCGCGGGTGAGAAACGTCTGGTCCCGTCCCGAAAAATCGTTGGTGAGTATCTGAAACTGATCGGTAGGTTCATACTGCTCCACCACAAGGGCGGCTTTGTTGCGCGCGGATTGAAGCAGTTGACCTTCCTCGCCCATGCCTTCCATGGAAAGGCTGTTGTCGACGTAAATGGAGATGGCATTCCCGGCTGTTGAGGAAGCCATGGCCTGTTCGTCTCCATCAAACCAAGTCGGCTGTGCAAAGGCGGTGATGAGTGCAGCAAATGCCAACAAGCGCAACAGCAGCACCCACCAGTGACGAATCTGTTGCGTCGCCCGCGCATCGCGTTGAACGTCTTTTAGAAATGCAACTTGCGAAAATTGAACACGCTTGAACCTCCGGAAATGGAGGAGGTGGATGGCTATCGGGATAGCCAGTGCACCGAGACCCCAAAGTATTTCTGGATGCACAAATTCCATTCTCCGCAAATTTAGCTCCAATTTTGCGTGCGATGGCGAAGCGAGCTGTGAGAGATGAAAAAATACACGTCCCGGATGATCTGCGGGACTTCTTGCTGGAAAAGGCCGACGTGTACGAACGGCCGGATTTCATTCCCGATGACCCCATTGCGGTTCCACATCGGTTTGCCGACAAAGCGGACATTGAACTGGCGGGATTCATCGCGGCGACCCTGGCCTGGGGGCAGCGCAAAACCATTCTCGCAAGCGCCGAATCCTTCATTGACCGCTTGGATGGAGCGCCCAGTGACTTCATGAAACACGCCACCCAGGACGACATCCGCGCAGCGGCGAAATGGTTTGTTCACCGCACCTTTCAGCCTCGGGATGCGGAGGTTTTTTTGCATGCGCTTCAAGTGTTGATCATGTCCTTCGGCGGATTGGAACAGGCCTTCATTCCCGACGGAGAAGCGGTCAACGCGAGGGCCTGTCTTACCACGTTTCACAACCGGTTTTTTGAGGCAGCGGCGCAGCGTGGTTACGAGGCCGACCGCACGCGGAAGCACGTTGCAACACCGGTTCGCGGTTCCGCGGCCAAACGGCTGAACATGTACCTCAGGTGGATGGTACGACCGAACCGGCGCGGGGTGGATTTTGGCGTGTGGAGCCAGATCAGACCAAGTCAGCTCATGGTGCCGTTGGATGTGCACACGGGCAA
>CAXREW010000067.1:0-3281 GCA_964229455.1 Flavobacteriaceae bacterium
GTGCTCTTCCGATCTGGGCGACGTAGAGATCGGCGAATTGTCGTGGGTGCCCACCCGCGGCGAAGCGGACGAGCTGAACTGGCACTTGACCCGAACATGGACGGTCGCGGGCCGTCAGGGAACCATCCCGCGCCGATACGAGACCGGCATTGACATCCAGACCGGTGAGGTCGTGTGGCGCCAAAACCTCGTCATGCACATCGATGGCAAGTGGGGCATGCCGGCCATGAATGGTCAGCCCGAGCGAGCGGTCTTGCGCATGGGGGTTGATCGGCCGAGTGCCATGCCACCGTTGGTGATCAGCGGTGCCATCACTTCCGATGTGCACGAATTGTACCCCTACCAAGACGCGGTGAACTTGAGCCTGCCGGGGCTGGAGCTTCCATTCGCTGGACAAACCGTTCACACGGACGCGGATGGCGGATTCATTACCACGGTGGCTGGTCCTCAAACCGTCAATGTGGACTTGGTGGGCCATTGGAGCACGATTTACACGAATGGGAATACGCCCAGTACCAGCGTCGATTTTGCCGATGGCTACAACGCCCTCGATCTGTCGGATTTGGGCAACTTGAAGGAGCGGTCAGCGTACCGTTCGACCATTCTCATCCACGATCACATGAAGGCGCTGATGCCGAATTTCACCGATTTGGATTGGTCGCTTCCAACCAACATCGATGTGGCCGGCGAATGCAATGCCTTTTATGACGGACAGAGCATCAACTTCTACGACCAAGGGGGCGGCTGCAATGCGACCTCGTTGATCGCCGATGTGGTATGGCACGAATACGGCCATGGCATCAACGGCTACTTCTACAACAGCCTCAACGCCGGCTTCAACAACGGCGCCATGAACGAAGGTTATGCAGATTTGTGGGCCATGAGCTTGGGCGATATTGCGGAAATCGGCAAAGGGTTCTACACGGACAACGAAGACGGCATCCGGGTGTACGATGAAGACCCCAAAGTGTACCCAGAAGATTTGGTGGGTGAAGTACACGCCGACGGTGAGATCATCTGTGGCGCCTGGTATGACACGCACATGCTGATGGGGGGTGATTGGGATGCCACGATGGCCTTATTCATCGACGCTTACCCCGGACTGCAAGCCACGGCTCCCAACGGAAGCGAAGGCCAAGCCTACACGGACGTCTTGCTCGACGTCTTGCAAGCGGATGATGACGACGGTGACCTGTCCAACGGCACCCCCAACGACCTCGCCATCGTTGAAGGGTTTGATATCCACGGCATTTCGATTTTCAGCTACGCCGAAATCGACCACGATTCCCAGGAATTCGTGGAAGCCGAATCGACCATTGAGATTGAAGCCGAAACGTTCATCGTGTTCCCTTACAATTTGTACTTCGACGCGGTGTACCTGTGGTACCAGACCGAGACGGAAGGCGAGTGGACCCAAGTGGCCATGGACAACCCCGATGGCAATGCCGTTTTCACGGCAGAAATCCCCGCCCAAGAGCCCGGAACAGTCGTTTCCTATTACATGGGCATCTCAGATGATTTTGGCGGATTGTCAGCTGTGACACCGTTTGCAGCAGCCAATGAGAGCTACCCCAACTTGCCCTTCAACTTGCTGGTGGGGGTGGAGCCGGTCTTGATCAACGATTCGGACGAATACTCCGATTTCGGCGGATGGACCACCGGATTGCCCGGGCAAGACAATGCGACTACGGGCATTTGGGAGGAAGCCATTCCTGTGGGCTCCTATGCGGAAGCCAATGACCCCAGCACGGTCGTGGCACCAACGCAGGACCATACGCTCGGGATGGCGGGTTACGCCTTCGTCACTGGACAGAATCCCGGCGTGAACGATGGCATCGGTGTGAACGACGTCGATGGTGGTAAGACCACGTTGCTGTCTCCGGTTATTGATTTGACGCCTTATGCCAACCCGGTGATGGCGTACTGGCGTTGGTACGTCAACGCACCTCCGACCGGTGCCAACCCAGCAACGGACTGGTGGCAGGTTGAGATCTCCAACGATGGCGGCGACAGCTGGCAGTATTTGGAGAACACCTTGCAGCAGGACGTTTCGTGGCGCCGCAACGCCTTCCGCATTGCAGACGTCATCGAACCCACCAGCGAATTCCAAATGCGCTTCATCGCTTCGGACAGTACGACCATTGGGGAGTACCTCGACGGAGGCTCACTCATCGAAGCGGCGGTGGATGACATCATTTTGTACGACCTCGCTTCGGGAGAATCGGTGGGAGAGGCCGGCGCCTCCGTGGTGGTCGGTTACCCCAATCCCGCGAACGAGCGCGTTTTGATGAACGGCTGGATGCCAGGTGCGACGTTGCGCTGTTTCCAGGTTTCGAGCGGAAAGCTCGTCTGGGAGCAACGTGCGGGTGGCGGCTCAACCGAGCTCGTCGTCAAAGGTTGGTCACCCGGTTTGTACGAGGTGGTGGGCGCAGATGCCGAGGGGCGTCAAGCCCACTGGACGCTCAACGTCATTGATTGAGCAGGCTTAGATTTCCGTCAGGTCGCCAGCGGCAATCCATCCGGTGTTGCCGTTGGCGAGCTGCACCTTCCAGTGGTTGGCGTTGCGCTCAATCACCGTCACTTTCGTGCCTTCATGCAGCATGAAAAGTGTCATGCCATTGGTGCCAGGTTCGTTGCGCACAGCCGATTCAACGGCCATTACGATGGCAGATTTGCTGGACTCAATGCGTTTTGAAGCCGTTTGTGTTAGGAGCATGAAGGCCAATCCAGCGGCAAGGAGTACCGCGGCGCTTGAGCCGAGCAGCCGCCGGTTTTCGATACCAACGACCCATATGCGCCAAGCCAGTGCCGCGAATCCCAGCGTCCAAGCCAAGACCATCAGGCGCGCCCACAGTTGGTAGCGACCTGGAGCGGTGATGCGCTCCCAAATGTCCAGAATGCCGTTGGAAGGTAGCGACTCGATGCGGTCCTTGATTTGGGCGTTGGCCAACGTCAGGTTGGTTTTGAGGTCGGCGTTCGAGGGGGAGAGTAGCGCAGCCCGTTCGTAGTGAAGAATGGCCGGTCCCCATTGCGCCAATTTGTAATGGGCATTGCCGAGGTTGTATTCGCTTTCAAAATGCATGCTCTCCGCTAGGATGGATTCGTAGCCCGCGATGGCCCTGGCGTAATCGACTGCAGCATAATCCGCATTGGCCACCTCAAACTGCTCTTTCGGGTCGACTTGGCCCCAGACCGAAGCGTGAAGGACCGTGGCGACGAGGATGGATGCGAGTTGGTTTTTCATCATGCGATCCAGTTTTTTTCCGTGGCTTCGACCAAGG
>CAXREW010000068.1:0-3010 GCA_964229455.1 Flavobacteriaceae bacterium
CGCCTGGGTCGAGGAAGGCATCCCCACGATGGGGGTGGTGTTCGTGCCGGCCAAGCAAGAGCTGTTTGTGGGGGTGTCTGAAGGCGAAAATGCCTGCGCAACACGAACGGTTGGAGGAGAGGACGGATGGTCCGCCGACACTTGGCTTCGGGAAGGCACGCCGATTCCGACTCCCGAAGAAAACCGCCCCTTTACCGTGGTCGCAAGCAGAAGCCACATGTCGCCTGAAACCGCCGATTACATCGAGGAGCTCAAAGCGATTCACGGGGATGTGGAGACCATTTCAAAAGGAAGTTCCTTGAAGCTTTGCATGGTCGCTGCTGGCGAAGCCGATTGCTACCCCCGTTTTGCGCCGACCATGGAATGGGACACCGCAGCCGGGCAGGGGGTGTGCTTGGCGGCTGGCTGTGATGTCTTGAATTGGGAAACCAAAAAGCCCTTGACGTACAACCGGGCGGAATTGCTCAATCCCTGGTTTCTGGTCCGTGGACCGCGCATGACCAAAGGTTAACCCAAGTACTCCACCCGATACGCCACAGCGCGCGTGCGCTTCGCTCCGGATGGATTTTCCGCGGTCCACGGGTGGTCCGGGCGGTCGAATACTTCATCAAGGGTGCGCACCACGCCAGCAGGTGTGCCGGCATCGCGCAGGGCTTTTTCCAGGTTGCGCTTGGACCAAGCACGTGCTGCTCGGTTCAATTCGAGCACGAGTGCTTCGCGGTGGACGACGCGCAATTGATTCGATCGGTACCGTTCATCCGTTGTCATGTCTGGGATGCCAAGCACACGGCACAGCCCTTCAAACTGCCGGTCGTTGCCGACAGCCAGCACCACGTGTCCGTCCTCGCATTCCAAGACATCTCCGTAGGGGGCGATGTTGGGATGCTGCCCGCCGTTTCGTCCAGGCGTTTGACCGTTGACGAGCTGATTGGTAGCCTGGTTGACCAACGCCGTGATCCCGCTGCCTGCCAACGATACTTCTGCGAAAAACCCTTTCTTACCGGTTGCGCGAGCGAGGAGCCCTTCCATAGCGGCCATGCGGATTTGATGAGACGCCAAAACATCCATCAGCGCCACCGGCATCCGAACGGGCGGTCGGTCATCAAACCCGTTCATTCCCATGAATCCCGTTTCCGCTTGCACCACAACGTCGTAGGCCAGTCGGTCGGGAGCGTCTTCAAACCCGACGAGCCGCACCCGGATGAGGTGCGGGTGGCGAGCGGCCAACGCCTCCGGCTCAAGGTTGAATTTGGTCAAGTCCGACCGTTTGAAATTTTCGATGAGGACATCGTGCGAAGCCAAGGCGTCTTCCAACCACGCTTGCCCGGAATCGGAGGCTAAGTCCTGCCAGACGATGTCTTTGTCGCCGTTAGCGCTCTCGTAATACGCGGAGGAAGGGTCGTCGGTGGCTTCGTGCGCTGTTTTCCAGCTGCGGGTGACATCACCGTGCGGCGGGCGTTCCACTTTGGTCACGCGGGCACCCCGTTCGGCCAATGCGGTTCCGGCCAAGGGTCCCGCGAGGACGCTTGCCAATTCCAAAACGCGAACGGATTCCAGTGGGCCCATGGCGCTAAATTACGCGCTGGGCTTCAAGACGGATTGGTAGGTATCAATGGCCCGTTGCCGAGCGGATTTGTGTTCGACGATGGGCTCCGGGTAGGCAGAGGTCCCGTACTCTGGGACCCATTTGCGGACGTAGCGTAACTCCTTGTCGAATTTCTCAAGTTGGGAAGTGGGATTGAAGACGCGGAAGTACGGTGCCGCATCGCAGCCCGATCCTGAGGCCCACTGCCAGCCGCCTACGTTGGAGGCGAGGTCAAAGTCGAGAAGCTTCGCCGCGAAGTACCGTTCGCCCCAACGCCAGTCGGTCAACAAGTGCTTGCACAGGAACGAGGCGACGACCATGCGCACGCGGTTGTGCATGAAACCAGTGGCATTGAGCTCCCGCATGCCGGCATCGACCAGGGGGTAGCCCGTCTTGCCCGAGCACCCTGCTTCAAAATGGGCTTCGTTGTTGTCCCAGGGACTGGCGTCGTAGGCCGGACGGAACGACCCTTCCACCGAGTGCGGGAAATGGTAGATGATCATTTGATAGAAATCCCGCCAGATCAATTCGGTCGTCCATTTTTCGCTGTGTTCCAAACCCGCCCGCAGCGCTTGGCGAATACCAATGGTACCAAAGCGAAGGTGCAAGGAGAGGCGTGAGGTGCCGGGAATCGCCGGGAAATCACGTTTCGCTCCGTAGGCGTCGAGCACGTCGGATGAAATGGTGCGGGGCGACACCAATTCGTCCAAATCCGGACACACCTCAAACCCCATGGATGCCAGGGTGGGTATTTCGATACCGGGTGTGTTGAGCCACGCAGCTGCTTTCGCCAATGCCAACGAGGGGGCTTCTGCGTAATCGCTGGCGGTTAGGGTTTTCCGCCACTTGCGGCTGTACGGGGTGAACACCGTGTACGGTTTGCCATCGTCTTTTGTGACTTCGTTTTTTTCGAGGATGACGCTGTCCTTTACGCCTTTGAAGGCGACGTCATGGCCGGCAAAAAAGTCCGCCATGGAACGGTCTCGCTGCTGCGCATAGGGTTCGTAATCCCGACCGACGTGAACCGAATTCAACACAACGTCCTGTGCCTTCCACGTTTCCATCCAGCCTGCCCAAACGTCTTTTGGGTCACCGTATCCGACCATCAGCTGTCCGCCGAGTGTTTGCAGCTCTTTGTGAATGGTCTGCAATTCGCGGTGGAGAAAGGCCACGCGACGATCGGCTTTGTCTTCCAACCGTTCGAGGATGTTTTGATCAAAGACAAAAGCCACCGCAACGCAGTCGGTTGAGTTGGCGTGTTCGATGGCTGATTGCAGCGCGCGGTTGTCGGCTATTCGCAAGTCGCGGCGCATCCAATGGACGTGGAGGGAGGTTGACAAAATTTTTCAGCTGAAAGCGGGGCGGGTGTGAACCTTCGGTGCTCCGCACGGTTGTCTTGTCATAACCTCGTTGAAATGAAAAAAG
>CAXREW010000069.1:0-2891 GCA_964229455.1 Flavobacteriaceae bacterium
CCAAGAATCCGGTGGCCGTACGTGAATTGAAGAAGTGGAAAACAACCGAAGACCGCTCCATCAGCAATGCGCAGTTGATCTACTCACCCATTGCGAACCTCAACCTAAAGGTCAGTGGCGGTTTTGACTACCTCCACCTCCGAGAGGACGTCTTCAACCCCGGTGCCTTGTCCATCACAACGGAACTCGGCAGCGCCAATCGTTACGCGAACTACGTCTTGAACTGGAATTACAGTGCAACCGCAGACTACCGCGTGGAATTGGACGATACACAAGCCGTGAACTTCCTGGTGGGCAGCGAATTTCAACGCACCGACAACTACGGCTACAGCCTTTTCTATGGTCAGGTGGAAGGCCCGATCTTCGAAAACGACTCCGTGGCAGAGGATGCAGCCAACGTCAACACGACCGTAAACTTGCCTTCGCAGCACAGCTTCCTTTCCTACTTCGGACGAATCAACTACACCTTAAAGGACCGCTACTTCCTCCAAGCGACAGCACGTGTTGATGGCAGTTCACGTTTTGGACGTGAGAGCCGTTACGGTTTCTTCCCATCGCTTTCTGCAGGATGGGTGGTTTCCGATGAAGATTGGTTCAACAGCAAGCGCGTCAGCTTCTTAAAGGTCCGCTCGAGCATCGGTTACACCGGGAACGCGGCACTGCCCGATTACGCTCGATTCGGCACCTACTCTGCTGCCAACAACGGCATTACGTACGCAGCGGACTCCATCCTCTTCCCCATCCAACCGGAAAATCCAACCCTGCGTTGGGAGACTTCCCGCACGGTGGATGCGAGTGTGGAAGCGGGCCTGTTAGACGACCGCATCACCACCGAGTTAGCGTTCTACCACAAATACTCTACCGACGTATTGATGAATGTGAGCACGCCGGCCAGCACCGGTTTCACCAACTTCTGGGACAACGTCGGAACCATCTTGAACCGCGGTGTGGAACTCTCCATCAAGTCGCGCAACCTCATTGGCAAGTTCCAATGGACCACCGACCTGAATGTGGCACGCAACTACAATGAGTTGGTGGACATCGGAAACTACACGCCAGACGCAGTGAGCGGCGGAACCAATGACTCCCGGGTCATCGTGGGCAGTCCTGTCGGCTCGTTCTTCCTTGTTGAACACAGCCATGTAGATCCGGAAACGGGTCTGCCGGTTTACCTCGATTTAGAAGGCAACGAAACGTATGACTACAACAACGATATCCGGAAATACGTCGGTGATGGCCTGCCAGATTTCATTGGCGGCATGAACAACACCTTCCGCTACGGCAATTGGGATTTGAGTGCGCTGGCAACCTTCAGCGTTGGAGCCAAGATCTTTGACTCCTCGGCCAAGCGCCAATTGGGCGTTGTGACCGGTTGGAACATGCGCGACGAAAAGCTGGACCGTTGGCGCCAACCTGGCGACATCGCCACCTACCCGCGACTCACGTTGGATGAAACCACCTACAGCTTGCCTTCCGGATTCCCTTGGTGGAATACCAGCTTGTTCATCTTCGATGCGTCCTACCTACGCTTGCGCAATTTGACCTTGGGCTACAATGTGCCGCTCGGCAGAGACAGCGGCTTGCAGAATTGCCGCATAGCTGTGAACGCGACCAACGTCTTCACCATTACCAACTTCCCGGGCTTGGACCCAGAGGTCGTTCGTGACTTCGAGAACGCACAAGACCGCAACATGAGCCCAAACGTCACCTACCTGACGCCGCCTCAAGAGCGCGCCTTCACCCTTTCCATTTCCACCAACTTCTAATCGGCAACCATGAACATCAAACACCTCCTTCTTTTTGCCGGATTGGCCGCTGGGTTAACCTCATGCGACCACTTGCTCGAATTTGAACCCGGGGATGTCATTCTTGCAGAGGACGCCATCCAAGACGCAGAAGACCTCCAGCGCTTATTGGTGAGCAACTACGATGTCGTGGCCAACCTCTACGGTGGACGGGTCCAAATTGTCAACGAACTCCGCGGCCCCAATTTTGGTGAGCCCGACAACAGCTTGGATTTCACGGCAGTTTACAACCGCGAGACTACGTTCTTCACGGGGATCAATGGTGGCATTTACACGGATTTCTACTACGCGATTTACCGATCGAATGTGGTCATCAAGAATTTCGACATTGTCGAAAACCTCGACGAAGCCGAACGCACACGCTTGGAGGCCGAAGCCCGGTTCATTCGGGCGATCTGCCATTGGGGTGCCGTCAAAATGTTTGCACGTCCCTACGGATACACCACGGACAACAGCCACCCTGGCGTGCCCTTGCGAGTTGCACCGAGCCAAGACCCGCTGCCCCGCGCAAGCGTTGGTGATGTGTATGCTCAGATTGTGGAAGACCTGAATTTCGCAGCCGACAACCTACCGGTAGAAAATGGCGTGTATGCGACACAAGACGCCGCTCGGGCCTACCTCGCCCAGGTTCATTTCCTCATGGGGAACTATACGGAAGCAGCGAACTTCGCTAGCGACGTCATCAATTCTGGGCGCTACACCTTGGATGAAGACCTCGACCGCTTCGAAACGGACGTGATCAACACCGAGACGATTTTCGGCATCGTCAGCATGCCGAATGACTTCCGCAGCTCTTGGTTCCGCGACAACCTTCGTTCCGACAACAACCCCAGCCCGCAACTTGCTTTTAGTGAAGACTTCGCCTTTTTCATGAGCCTCTCAGGCGGCGGTGACGGTCGATCAGCTTGGTTGACTGCCGCAACACGAGCGCTCATCAACCGATTCAACGAAAAGGAATACTTCAATGTGCCGCTCGCTCACTTGACGTTGATGCACCTGATCCGTGCGGAATCCCATGGGGAATCGAACACGGATTTGGCCACGGCCATTGCCGACATCAATGCCATTCGTGCACGCGCGTTTGGT
>CAXREW010000070.1:0-2801 GCA_964229455.1 Flavobacteriaceae bacterium
GAAGGCTTGCATCTCGGCATGGGCCGTGAAGTCGTTCAACCGTTCGCCGAGGTTGTGGGCGCGCGCAATCACGTGGCCTCGAGCCACGATGACGGCACCAACCGGCACTTCGTCTTGCTCAAAGGCATGTTGGGCCTCCGCTAGGGCGAGGCGCATAAAGTGTTCGTCGTTCAGCGGTTGTTCCACGCATCGAAGTTACGCGGAAGCGACCAATTCATCGAGCGCTTCTTGCGCACAGGAGTTGGCTTCGAGGAGGTGTGCAGCACCGGCCGGCGCGGGCAGTTGGCCGGATTCGAGTTGCTTTTGGGTGCAGGTGGCCATGCCGAACGCCTCAGCCCAATGCTTGGCTAAGTAGACCTGCTCGGGTTGACCGGGCGTCGGGATGAGGATGGCACGTTTGCCCATTGCGGCGAGGTCGAGCAAGGAAGAATACCCCGAACGGCAAACGATGGTATCTGCTCCTTTCAATGCGCCGGCCAATTCCTCGGCGGTGGGATCGGGCCAAACCGTCACGTGGCCATCGACCTGTGGCTGGGCGCCCGGTCGTCCTGCGATGAGCAAGGCAGGGTCGTCATCGGCCTTCATCCACGCCATGAGTGCCTGTTCCATCAATCCGCGGTGGGGCTCCGGTCCACTGACCATTCCGACCTTCTTCCACGGCCCGGCCGGTGCATCCAGCGGAAGCCGGGTGAGGATGCCGATGCATCGAGCGTGTGGCAAGGGGTTTTTGAACGCGAGGGTACCACTGAGCCGGGCTTTGTCGTCATCGGGAACCCACACAGCACGGAATTTCTTGGTTGTTGCTGGACAAACAGCCTCGCCGGCCCTTCGAACCCTTTCGGGACCGGTAACTGCAACTGGTGGGACATGAGCACCGCGGGCACTTCGGGGTGGTGCACGCCGTAGCAGTTGTCGCTTACGATGTGGGTGATGCCGTGTGCTTCGACGGTCGTCCGCGTCCACGCGGTTTCGTCCGCGATGCTTTTCAGGAAGCCCGGCATTTGACCGGCGATTTTGAACAGCGTGCCACGTTTCGCGTAGGTGATGTCGGGGCCCGGTGTGTTGTGGAAGGTGATGGGTTGATCGGCAAATTGGCTCTTGAGGAATGCGAGCGCCGTGCCCTTGGTGCCGACGTGTACCTCCCAGCCGCGGTCGATGGCGTACTGAATCAACGGTGCCGTTCGCGTCGCGTGTCCCATGCCCCAATCGAGGAGGGCAAACAAGACCGAGGGCCGGGAAGAAGAAGCCGCGTTCATCCGTGCGAAGTTCAGTAATTTTGCCGGGCTATGGGCAAAGGGAAACTGGCAAAATGGAAGGAGTTGGCCACCTTCGATCGGGTGTTTGAACCACCGCTTAACGATGCGATTGAGGGAGCGGATTACGAATTGAAGGGAAAGTGGGCCCAGGAGGTTTTCGGCAACGACAATCCCATCGTGCTCGAACTGGGCTGCGGAAAAGGCGAATACACCATCGCCCAGGCGCGGCGCAACCCCAACTGCAATTACATCGGGGTGGACATCAAAGGACAACGCGTGTGGCGCGGCGCCAAAACCATCAACGAAGAGGACATCCTAAACGTGGCGTTTTTGCGCACTCGCATCGAGTTCATCGAGCGGTTCTTTGCCCCGGGGGAGGTGAGCGAAATTTGGTTGACCTTCAGCGACCCACAGCCCAAAGACGAGAAGGGCACCAAGCGCATCACGTCATCGGTATTCATCGAGCAGCGCTACCGCAACATCCTCAAGCCGGACAGCATCATCCACGTGAAGAGTGACAGCGCCTTGCTGTATGAACTGTCCAAAGAGAGCTACGTCGAGGCCGGCTACCAGATTAATTACGACAGCATAGACGTTTACGGTGAACTCGTGCACCGCGTGCCGGAAAAACTGCGTGACTTGCTCGAGGTAAAGACGTTTTACGAGCAGATGTGGTTGGAACAAGGCAAAAAAATCCACTACCTGCAAATCCAAATCTGAGATGGCCGCTCTGCCACCGGACGAATTCAAGCAGGCCGTTTACGACCTGACACGCCTCATTCCCCGAGGCCGCGTCTCCACCTACGGCGCCATCGCGCGGTGCATCGGTGCCGCAGGCGCCTCCCGCCGTGTCGGTTGGGCGTTGAATCAGAGTTTCGGTGAAATGCCGCCGGTTCCCGCCCACCGGGTGGTCAACCGGCTGGGCCTGCTGACCGGGGCGGTGCACTTCCCCGCTGAGGCCCCCATGGCCGAACAGTTGCGGGCGGAAGGAGTGGAGGTCGTCGACGACCAAGTTGTGGGGTTTGATGGGGTTTTTTGGGACCCGTGGGAGGCCGGCGAATGGTGAGAAATGCAGACCTTTAGCACCGAAACGATAGGCAATGAATTGGACTGAAGAAGCGGTACGGGAAGCCCTGAAGGGGGTGTTGGATCCGGAGTTGGGCAAAGACGTGGTGACCCTGGGTTGGGTCACGGTCAACGCCGTCTCAGAAGGCCAAGTCGATGTCACGGTCAAAACCGGCAACCCCGCCATGCACGCCCGCCAACGGGTCGAGGAAGCGGTCCAGTTCGCGCTCGATCGGGCGTTTGGTGCCGACGCCCAACTCACCATTGCGGTGGAGGGCGTGAAAGCGGAGGAGCGTACCCCGGAGACCCGCAAGGTCCTGCCGGGCGTGAAGCACGTCATCGCCATCGCCTCCGGAAAGGGCGGCGTGGGCAAAAGCACCGTCACGGCCAACCTCGCCGTGGGCTTGGCCCAGCTCGGCTACAAAGTGGGGCTCTGCGACGCCGACATCCACGGGCCGAGCGTGCCGACCATGTTCGACG
>CAXREW010000071.1:0-4847 GCA_964229455.1 Flavobacteriaceae bacterium
GCTTGCCGCAGGCTCAAGCCCTTGTCCATCACCATGGTCAAGCCATTGGTGCGGGGGCGTGTGGTGCGTTCGGGCAGATGCGAAATTTCGAACATGGTTTAGGGTTTAAATCGTTCAATCCGTTCGATGTAGCGCGCATCATTGGCAAGCGCAGGTAAGAAATTCAAGAGAATTTCGGACTGATCATAGTGGTGTGTCAAAAGGAATTCAAGCAGGTCAAAAGCTGCTTTGTGTTGGCCTGAGGCGTACAAGCTGATGAAGCGTCGGTAGCTCAGGTTGGGCGCTTCTTCAAGCGCTGTCAATCCATCGTCAATCACGAGCAACGCATCCTCATGCCGTGCGGCCAACTGCAAGTTGTCCACGCGCTCCAGCCATAGCTCTTCGTGCCGGATGTCCAGCAGGAGCCCTTGGGTGTAGACCTCCTCGGCCCGGTCGTGCTCTTCGCGTTTTTTGAGGCACGTGGCGAGCAAAAGGTGGTAATCGGCGTGCTTGGGTTCGATTTCCAAGGCTTGTTCGAAGTAGGAACATGCCTCACCAAGTCGACCTCGCATGTCGGCGAGCACGCCCAGTCCGACAAACGCATCAGCGAACTTCGGGTCCAGCTTCAAGCTGTCTCGGTAATAGGTTTCCGCGCGTTCGAGATCGCCAATCCGCTCGAGGCATTCGCCCATGTAGCAGCGTGTGCTCGGTGACGGATCTTCAAACGTCAGGGTCTCTTCGTAGGTGTGCAGCGCATCTTGGTAGCGTTCCATGGCCACCAAGGCCTCGGCTTTCTGGTGATAGGCGGGGCCAAATGCGCTTTCGATGGCAATGGCAAAATCGTACGCATCAATGGCTCGGGTGTAACGGCCACATTGCTGGAGCGCATTACCCATGCTGTACCAAGCGGCAAACGAGTATGGCTGCTTTTCGAGGAATTGCTCGTAGAAAGAAGCCGCCTGCTTGAATTGCCCGGTGCGCTCGTAGCAAAAGGCCAGTTCGTAGACGGCCGTCTCGTTCAAGGCATCTTCCTCGAGGGCTTCATGCAGGTTGCGGATGGCCTCCTGCCAGGCGCCCATGTTTTCAAATTCCAGGGCGATGTCGATGCGAATCTCCCGCTTGGCTTCTTTGTCGGCGAAGACCAATGCGCGCTTGAAGCAGTCAATAGCCAGCTTGTGTTCCGACATTTGGCTGTATACCGCCCCGAGGGTCACGAGGACTTCCTCGTTCAGGGGTTCGATGTCCAGCAATTCTTTCAGAAGAGGAACGGCTTTCACGCCTTGTCCCGACGCGATGCGTATCTGTGCATGCTTTAGTTTGAGGGCGAGGTTGGCCGGGTAAAGCTGGCTCGCATAGCGAGCGACTGCGTGGGCTTTGCGAATGGATTTCTGCTCGAGGTAGTGCTCGATCAAGCCCTCCAATTCATCCACGTCGAAGAAGGCTTGCTCGCCGTGCTCGACCATCGCCTCGAACTTCTCAACGAGTCCCTGCAGTGCAGGCTCGCCTCGGTAAGCGCGTCCTTCTTCAGTCATCAAATCACAGCTACTAAGGGAAGGGATTCCGGGCTGCATGTCGAACACTCCTTTTGTCACATCCGAGGGCATTTCTTTCACGACTCCTGCCCTGCCATGGTATTTTTGGACCATGCTCATCACATCCATTTCTGGCATCCGAGGAACCATTGGAGGGGCTCCCGGAGAAGGCCTAACGCCTCCCGATGTCGTCAAATTTGCCACGGGGTATGCGCATTGGATCCGAGAGGCGACCGGGCAGCCTCGGCCCACGGTGGTCGTGGGGCGGGATGCGCGCTTGAGTGGTGAGCTCGTTCGGGACCTGCTCGTCGGAACCTTGAACGCGGCGGGCGTGGATGTCATCGACTTGGGCCTAAGCACCACACCGACGGTGGAGTTGGCGGTCCCAGCGGAGCGAGCAGACGGAGGCATCATTTTGACAGCGAGCCACAACCCGCGGCAATGGAACGCGTTGAAGCTGTTGGATGCGACCGGTGAGTTTTTGAGTGCTGCAGCGGGTGAGCGGGTATTGGAACTGGCCAATGCCCCAGCAGAGTATGTCGATGTGGATGCCATTGGCGGTGTCACCAGACAATCCAATTGGATGGAAAAGCACGTCGCGCACGCCTTGGCCTTGGACTTGGTCGATGCGGATGCGGTGCGTGCTCGTGGATTCAAGGTGGCGGTGGATGCCGTCAACTCCAGCGGTGGAATCATTGTGCCGATGCTCCTCGAAGCAATGGGGTGCGAAGTGGTGAAAGTCCACTGCGATCCGACGGGCCAGTTTGCCCACAACCCCGAGCCGCTTCCCGCCCATTTGAAAGACCTCTGCGAGGCTGTGGTGAAGGAGGGCTGCGACCTCGGCATCAGTGTCGATCCGGATGTTGACCGGCTGGCTTTTGTTGGAGAGGATGGAAGTTGGTTTGGTGAGGAATACACTTTGGTGGCCGTCGCCGATTACGTCCTGGGCAAAACCCCCGGTAACACCGTGAGCAACATGAGTTCCACCCGCGCCTTGCGCCAAGTAACCGAAGCCCGGGGTGGGCAATACACGGCAAGCGCAGTGGGCGAGGTCAACGTGGTGAAGGCCATCAAGGACACCCATGCGATCATCGGTGGTGAGGGCAACGGAGGCATTATCTACCCGGCCTCCCACTGTGGGCGTGATGCCGTAGTGGGAACGGCGTTGTTTTTGACCCAGCTCGCGGAATCGGGCCAGCCCGTGAGTGCGCTGCGTAATACATACCCCAATTGGTTCATGTCGAAAGACAAGTTGGCCTTGCCTGCCGTCGATGTTGATCAGGCTTTGCAGCATCTGATGGCTGCGCACCCAGAGGCAGAAGTCAATACCGTGGACGGGGTGAAATTTGATTTGGAAGAGGGGTGGGTTCCCTTGCGCCAGTCCAATACGGAGCCCATCATTCGCGTTTACGCGGAGGCGTCCTCTCCCGAAGCAGCATCGGCCTTGGGCGATCGATTCAAAACCGAATTGCAAGGCTTCTTGAGGGCTTTGGAGGATTACTCCAAAAAGGTGCATTTTTGCGTTCCTGACCCTGCGCAATGAACGTGTACCTTGACAATGCCGCGACGACTGCCGTCGCACCGGAAGTGGTGGAAGCCATGGTGCCCGTGCTGCAGGAGAGCTTCGGAAATCCTTCCTCGAGCCATGCCGTCGGCCGCAAGTCGCGGGTACTAATCGAACAAAGCCGCCGTCGGGTGGCGAAGCACCTCAACTGCCATCCCAGTTGCATCTATTTTACCTCGGGCGGAACGGAAGCAGATAACCTCGCGCTGCGCAGTGCCGTTCGGGACCTTGGGTGTACCCGCATCATCACGTCGGAAGCCGAGCACAGCGCCGTCATCAAAACTGCACAATCCTTAGAGCGGAGCGAGGGCACGACCCTTGATTTGGTGCGCCACTTGCCAAACGGCAAAGTGGACCTCGAACACCTCGCAGCGCTTTTGGCGAAGGGCGGAAAGACCATGGTGAGTTTGATGCACGCCAACAACGAAGTGGCCGTGATCCAGGACTTGGAACGCATCGGATCCATGTGCCGAGAGGCCGGTGCGTTGTTCCACTCGGATACGGTTCAGACGATGTGCCACTATGCATTTGACTTGGACGCGTTGCCTGTGGATTTCATTACCTGCTCAGCCCACAAATTCCACGGACCAAAAGGGGTCGGGTTTTTGTACATCCGAAAAGGGTTGCAGCTAAAAGGACAAATTGAAGGGGGAAGCCAAGAACGTGCGGTGCGCGGCGGCACCGAAAGCACGCACAACATTGTAGGACTTGCCACCGCCATGGATTTGGCGTACACGGACCTAACAGCTCACCAAGAACACGTCCGGGCCTTGAAGGCGCGCATGGTCGCCGGATTAACGGAGACCATTCCGGGTGTACGCTTCAACGGTGATTCGGACAGCACCGAGGGCTTGTACACCGTTCTGAACGTATCGTTCCCGCCCCATCCCAAATCGGGCATGGCGCTGTTTCTGCTCGACTTGGAGGGCGTTGCCTGTTCCGGTGGAAGTGCGTGTTCAAGCGGCGCGACGTTGGGCTCTCACGTGCTGCGTGCACTCGAATTTCACGATCCGCAGCGAGCAAGCTTGCGGTTCTCCTTTGGTCGGTACAACACAGCCGAGGAGGTGGATTACGCTATCGCCGCCATCCGGCGGGTCTTCGGGTAAGGCAAGCAACCGCATTTTTTCCTCTCGGATTCCAGCACTGGTCCTTTTTTCGTCCCGCTCTACGGGTTAAATTCGAACCCCGACCAAATCGCATGGCACTTAACTCTGCATTCCGTTGGTTCATCCGCAAACGCATGATGAACATTGAGCGGGTCCGTTCGCGGCCGGTCGAATTGCAGCGTCACCTGTTCAAACGATTGCTGCTGGAGGGTAAAAGCACGGCTTTCGGCGCAGAGCATGGTTTCGGCAGCGTACGCTCGCTGCGCGAATTCCAGTGCCAAGTGCCGATCCGGACATACGATGAATTCAAGCCCTACATCCAACGAGCTCAGCAAGGGGAGTTGGGGGTGTTATGGCCGGGAGAAACCCGCTGGTTTGCCAAAAGTTCTGGTACGAGTTCGGACCGCAGCAAATTTTTACCGGTTACCGAGGCGTCTTTGCGGGGGTGTCATTACAAAGGCGGCAAGGACCTCTTGGCCCTCTTCTGCGATCAGCGGCCCCAAGCGGAGCTCTATGACGGCAAGCACTTAATCCTCGGAGGTTCATCGGCATTGCACGAAAACGGCGCCGGAGGGTTCACCGGAGATTTGAGTGCCATCATCGTACGCAACCTCCCGTTTTGGGTCGAAGCTCGCCGGACCCCGAGTCGAGACATCGCACTCAGGG
>CAXREW010000072.1:0-5124 GCA_964229455.1 Flavobacteriaceae bacterium
AGATGGCTGGGGACCGGAGCAAAACCTAGATGCTGACTGGGATCAATGTCGCCTTTCAACTCTGCCCACGTGATGTCGGAGCATTCCGCTTGCGCGCGTACGGCTACAAGCCCAATTCCCCACATTCCGAGTGCAACGAAGGTCACTTTCCACAGCGGCATCATGCAGTAAATTTCGAACAAAATCACCCCGCGCCATGAAAATTGAAGCCAACTCTCCCGACGAATACGTGGAAAAGGTGCCCGAAGAGCGCAGAGCCAGTTTCAAGCGTTTGCGCCAAACGGTGCGGGACCATTTGCCTGAGGGGTTTCAGGAGGTGATGTCGTACGGCATGATAGGCTACGTGGTGCCGCATAGCTTGTACCCGGATGGCTACCACTGCACGCCCGCCTTGCCGCTGCCGTTCATGAACATCGCTAACCAAAAGAATTTCATCGCCTTCTACCACATGGGTATCTACGCGGAACCTGAATTGTTGCGGTGGTTCCTTGCAGAGTACAAAGCGCTCAACCTGCGCAAGCTGGACATGGGCAAGAGTTGCATTCGCTTCAAAAAATGGGAGGAACTTCCGTTTGAACTCATCGGCCAACTGGTCGCCAAACGCTCACCGCAAGATTGGATTGCTGTGTATGAATCCCAGTTCAAAAGAAGAAGTAGCGCGGGGTAACAAAATCTGCTCGGTTTGCGTAAACAGAAGCATGCAGAAGCTTCACATGAATCAAAAGAAGAGCGCTCTGCGGCCGCTGATGGCGCTGCTGCTTGCGGCCTTTTTGATCGGAGGGTGCACCAAGCGCGAGTTCAATTTGACTGAAGACACCACGTTGACGGGAACGTTGGACCCTGTTTTTGCTGTACCGCTGGTGCACGGTGCATGGTCGTTTGGGGAGGTGATGGACGCCGTTGAAATTCCAGTCACCTTGGAAACAGATGCTTCCGGCGAGATCACAGCGATTTTCCCATTCGATGCGTTCGAGACGTCACCCATACCGTTGGAGCCCTTGTCGGAATCTGTAGCTACCAATCTGGTGTTGAACGAGGAACAGGCGTTGGCTTTGTCGTTGATGCCTGCCGGTGAAGAAATCGACCTTGACTTTAGCAGTGCTTTAGAACTGTCCATGCCCGAATTGGCCGAAGTCGATTCTGTTTGGCTTGGGGGAGGGGCGTTGTCCATTTCCCTGCAGTCGGCATTGCCGCTCAACTTCACGGCCTTGGCAGAATGCGAAAATTTGGTCATCGATGGACAGCCGCTGACCGTTGATTTGGGCCTGCTTGCAGGATCATCGGCAACGGAGTTTTTCGTTCCCATGTCGGGCGCCACCCTTATGGGCATCGGCACGGAAGGAGTGACCTTGAGCTGGACATGGAATGTCGTCTTGGCCTCCACGGGTCAATCGGTCGATCCGGGGGAAGCATTGTCCATCCAAACGACTTTTGAGGAGGTTGCTGTAACGGGCGCCTTTGGCAAGTTCTCATCGGAATTGTCGCACCCCATCGAAGCCCGCATGGCGATGCCTGAGCTGACGAGTTGGAATCCCGCGTTGTTTTACCTCAGTGCTCCGCGGTTGGTCATGGAGATCAAGAACTCATTCGGTGTGGATCTCGGGCTCAACATCACGGAACTCGCGCTGTTGTCGGGCGATGAAGCCACGCTGCTGCAAGGCCCCGCAATTGATGGTTTTCCCGACTTGGCCGGTGCTTCGGCGGTTGGTGACACGGCGTTGACAATGCATGTTTTGGACAACGCCGGAATGGACCCGGATTTGTCGGATGTCATGAATGCTGCTCCGGACAGATTGCTGCTGACCGGAACCATAGACGTGCTTCCCTCTTCTGCCAACGGCCAGTTCGCAACGTCCTCGGATGTGTTGAGTTGCACCGGGGCGTTGGAAGTACCATTGGCAGGCTGGGCGCAAGGGGTGACGTGGAAGGATACCATTGATTCGCCTATTTCCCAGGAATTGCAGGCCGGTGTCGCACCGCCTCTCGACTGGATGGATGTCGCGTCGTTGACCCTTCGTTTCATTGTGGACAACGGCTGGCCCATGGAGTTGAACGGTTCAGTAACCTTCATCAATGCCGAAGGCGACTCCTTGCTCGCCGGACCAGGGCTATGGATACCGGGTGCATCGGATGCACCAGCGGCGGCAACCGTCGATTACACCTTGGACCGTCCGCTTGCGCTGGAGCTGATGGAAATGGAATGTGCCGGAGTGGCTGTGGCGTGGACGTTGGCAACGACCGATGCTGATGCCGGTCAGTCCGTACAGGTGTATGCCCAAGATGCTATGTCAATGCGCATCGCGGCCAAAGTCGAATGCCAAATTGATCCAACGCCATGAGCACCTTACGCGTACTTTTCACGGCCTTTTCCCTGCTGTTCGCATGCGTGACCAGTGCCCAGTGGGTGCCAAGTGCGGCGTTCAATTCCATGGCGCCGCAGCACCGGGACTGGCGCATTACGGGCCAACCTGATCACGGGTATTTTTCCTTGTTGAGCAATGGGAGTTCGATGGCGTCCAATACGCTTGCTCACCCAGCTACATGGTTGGTTCCAAGCACACCTGCTCCACAGGTGGACTTGAATGCCATTTTTGACGATTTCGCAGGGGACAATGAGGTCGAAGGAAACGCATCCTTGACGTGGTTCAATGCGGGTTTTTACCTGAGTCAAAACAAAAAGACGTTTGTCGACTTCGCTGCCACGGAGCATGTTCAAACCCGGCTGGGTTTGCCCTCTGATCTGTTGCAGCTGCCGTTCACCGGCAATGCCATGTTTGGTGGCTCTACTTCAGCAACGATTGATTTGGCGCCATTGGATGTGAGCTTCTTGCATTACCGCTCCTTCAGTGCGGGAATTCAGCGCACGTTGGGAGAACGCCTCAGTGTAGGCGCCCGCCTGAGCCGTTTGCATGGTTACCACCATTTGGCCATCGAGGAAAACCAATGGGGATTGACTACGGATGCGAACGTCTGGACCTGGAACCTGGAAGGAGGGGGACGCATTGTCAGCAGTGGCATGAACGCCATGTACCAAGCGCAAGCCGCTGGTCAACTCGATTCCTTGATTCAGGCTTTGCCCCAGCAACTGATTTCGTCGAACAACAAGGGGTGGGGTGCAGAGGCCGGAATTGAAATCGATTGGACCGAGCGCTGGTCGACGTGGTTCCAATGCACCCAGGGAGGGACCATCCGTTGGACCAACGATGTGCTGTCGTACGAAGTGGATTCGTTCGACTGGGAACTGAATGGGTTTGACGCGACCAACGGTGGAAACAGTTGGATTGATGGGGCAGCGGCCCTTTCCGATTCGGTTGAACGCTGGGCCGAGCAGGAGCTCGCCGCCATTGAAGCATTCCACGCAACCGCCGAATCGAACGCCGCGTATGAAACCAAGCTTCCAAACCGCTTCGTGGCGGGCGCAGAGTACACCGTCCTGCGTTCGGAAGGAGGCAGCCAGGTCAGCCTCGGAGGCATGATCGAACGGGTGAGTCAGCGGCCAATGAGTTGGAACCTAGGAATCAACGCGCGCATCGGCAATGGCCTGCAGTCCACCCTGACCTACGGCAACCGGTTCGGTCTCGTATCCACCGCAGGCGTCAGTGTCGCAATGCCGTTGGGCCCGTTATTGGTATTCGCCGCAGCCGAGGGGCACCAGGCGTTGGATTGGTCGCACTTCACAGTGGCGTATGATGACCAGTATACGAAGTGGAGCATGCCAACGGAAGCACCCTATGTGGCAGCTCAAGCGGGTGTGGTGTGGCGATTGAAATGGCGCAAGCCCAAGAAAGAACCCGTAGTGGAGCCGCTCGCACCTTTCCAGAATTCCACCCGTTCACCGGCATTGGGATTTGATGTGCAGCTCGAAGATGAAGCTTTTGAGGCTCTACCTTGCACGCTGCCGGGTGAGCACTGATTCGCAATACATTTGCGAAGCATGGCTTCTCCCGAACGTAACGTCCAACTTCGCTACATCATCTTGGATGCGTGCATGGCGCAAGCCGCATGCGATGAATCGGTGGTGTGGACCAAGAAAGCGTTGCTCCAAGAGGTCAACCGCCAATTGAGGGAAGACAATCCGTCCACCAAGCCCATTGCCATGCGGACGTTGGAAAAGGACATCGTTGACATGGAATCCACCTACGGACTGCGCATCATACGTGCCCGGTCAGGGGGGAAAGTACATTTCGCTTACGCCTCAAGTTCAGAAGGCATGCACCGGGCAAACCTCAAAGAGAATGAGGTGGCATTGGCGCATCGGTTCATCCAAGCCATGGATCGGTTCAAAGGCGCACCTGCTTGGGACTGGTGGCTGCGTTCTCGCTTGGCCTTGCAAGGGCAATTGGGCCTGATTGGAGGCCAATCGCCAGATGCAGACTGGCAATCCCGTATCGTAGAATCCCCCTTGTCCAAAGACGAGCGCCGGTGGTATGAGGCACTGGTGCGCGCAGCCTACGAACGAACACCGCTGCGGATGGCGTTCGCACCGGGCATGGGCGATCGCTTGGAGCGGGTGGCTTATCGGGTGGACCAGTTGGTCCAGCAGGCCGACGGTGTAGTCGCCTTAGGGACCTCTTGGGACGCAGAAGCCCAATCCTTTTTTCACCTCATTGTCCAGTTGGATGAAATCACTTCATTGGACGCGGTGGCGGTGGATTGGCCACAAGCATCCGTGCCCGAAGTTTTCAATTGGGACGCGTATGCAGCGAATCGCATGGCCTTGACGCCCGGAGTGGTCTCGCAAGGTGAAGCTGTTGTACCTGTGCGCGTTTGGGTGGCCGACCGGCTGGCCCAGCGCTTTCTCAAGGAACCCATGCACGGTTCACAGGACATGCGCATCGAACCTGCAGCCGAAGGAATCATCTTCAACCTCTCGCTGGTTCCTGATGCTCAGTTTGTGCGCTTTGCACTGCAATGGGGCAGTGAGTTTCAGGTGCTTGAACCGGACGATGTGCGCCACGCATTGCGGCTGGCTACCCGGGAGGCATCTGACCGATATGCGCCCATGTTTGGACCTTAAACCTCAGTTCAACGGCATGAATACAGCGTTGTCAAACAGCCGCTTTCCGTTTTCCCAGAAGCCCCTGAAGAGCGGGTTGTCCGCAAAGTAGATCGCGTGACCGCGAC
>CAXREW010000073.1:0-2044 GCA_964229455.1 Flavobacteriaceae bacterium
CTCCATGTCGACGTCGCTCTGCTCTTGCAAGTCACGTGCCTGCGTGAGCTTCTCGCGCAGCTGACGAATGGTCTCTTCAAATTCCAAGTAGTTCATGCATGGAAGATTTTGCAAGAACAAAGATGCAACAACTTTTTAAGCCGAAAGCATCCGGATTTAGTGGCTTGCTAACAAGGTCTCCACCATGAGGCGGACGGCAAATCCGCGGTGGCTGATGGCGTTTTTGTCGGCGGGACTCATCTCGGCAAACGTGCGGGTCTCCCCTTCCGGAATGAACACCGGATCATAACCGAAGCCGTCAGCTCCGCTGCGCTCCTCAGCGATGCGCCCCTTGCAGACGCCTTCAACTCGTTCTGCGACTCCGCCGCGGACGAGGCAGATCGACGTTCGGAATTGTGCTCCACGGTGCTCGGTACTGCCGAGTTCCTCCAGCAACTTGGCCATGTTTTGCTCGGCATCGGCGTTTTCCCCAGCATATCGCGCAGTGCGCACTCCGGGACGGCCGTTCAAGGCATCAACCTCGAGGCCGGTATCGTCGGCGAAGCAATCCAACCCGTAGTTCTCCACCACGTGCATGGCTTTGATGTGCGCATTGCCTTCGAGCGTTTCCGCGGTCTCAGGAATCGCTTCGTGGCACCCGATATCGGTAAGAGTCTTGACCTCGTAAGCGTCCCCTAGCATTTGCTGTACCTCTCGGGCCTTATTCGGGTTGTGGGTGGCAAACACCAGCACGGGTTTTTCTGCAGAATTCTTCATGTTCTTGGTCGTTTCCATTTGCCGCTCGCGGTGGTTTCGAGGGGCAACCATTCAATGCGCTTCGGGGCGTGGTGTAGGGGCAAGTTCGTCCGGGCCCACTCCGTAATGCGGTCACGTTCCTCGCTGGCATTGGTGGGTTCGGCTGCTGCGTGAATGCGCAGCACCAGGGCTTCTCCCCACTGCGGATGGGGTTCGCCGTAACATCGGAATGGACCGTCGATGATGGAGACTAGCTCGCGTTCAACCGCTGCGGGATGAATTTTGATGCCCCCTGAATTGATCACATCATCCAATCGACCGAGCCAACGAAACGACTGTGCACTTTGCACTTCGGCGGCATCGTTGGTTTGGAGCGCTTGACCGTCCGGCCCCGAAATGCACAAGGCGTTCTGGTCATCGATTGAAACGGCAAATCCGGGAAGGCATTGGAAGGTGTCTTCGTGCTTCGGGTGCAGTTGCCGCACCGCGAAATGGCTGATGGTTTCCGTCATGCCAAAACCCTCGTAGACCGCCGGACCACCCTGGACATCTTCCAGCCAATCCATCAGGGATTGCCCCCCTCCCACGAGCAACTGCTTGCAACTCGTCCATTCGTCCGGATGCATTTGCTGCCACGCCTGAGCCTGTGATGGGGTCAAGGCGGTAAAATCAAGGTCGGACCCCAATTGCGGAGTGGCTTGGGGCTGTACTGCGGTCAGGTCCCATGCGCCCACATCGGCACGCACCACCATCATCATCCCCCCGATGAATTGAATCGGCATGGCCAATGCCGCTTGCGTTCCGGACACCAACCCAAAGTGGGCAATGGTCCGACGGGCGCTTTCAACCATGGCTGACTTGGTGTGCGACAATGGCCGAGGATCGCCCGTGGATCCCGAGGTATGAACTTCAATGGCCTCTGTCTCACCCCACCAAAGCGCCAAAAAGTCAACGATGGCTCCTTGCCACGGTGCCTGCACCGCACTGCGCATGGACTCCAAGGAGCCGGGCCGCAACGGCCACGTGGAGCCGGCAAATGTCAACGTACCGTTCATCCGTTGGTGAAAAATTCAGTCAGGTCGGGCCATTGGCCGCCTGGGTGGTTGATCAATTGGCCGCCCTGCGCTTCGAGCGAACCCGGCACGTTGTTCGTGAATAACCCGCCAGTGCCCAGTCCTTGCAGCATCAACGGGTGTTCGGTTCGAACGCCGTTCTTGGCCCATTGTGCGATGGCGTACAAGCCGAGGTTGGATTCCAAGGCCGAGGTGGCCCACCATCCCATTCCGCGTTCCTCAGCGAGGTCGACCCA
>CAXREW010000074.1:0-2638 GCA_964229455.1 Flavobacteriaceae bacterium
AACGTCCCCCACTCCTCTTTGCTTGCCGCGGCTTCGGGCATAATCGCCCAGCCGTCGCGGAAAGAAAAGCCTTTGTTGCTCACATCGGCGTCCCAAGCGACGGTGTAGCCGTTTTCGAGGGCGTGGTGCACCGCTTCTTCCAAATCATCCAGTTCAACATTGTAAAACGCTCCCTGCGCGTGGTTGTCCGGCACTTCCAACACGAACGACGTCCCAAACGGATGGTGCGTGAAACTGGTCAGGGTCGCGTATGCTGCGGGAACGATGCCCACCGCATCCCGGAACGACGCCGCGGTGTACTGGGCGCCGTTGTACTCAAACGCTTCCGGCAACGCACCGAGGTACGCATCTAGCGTCGCATCCACGGCCTCCATGCCTGCGGGCGCCACCCCAGCCGACTGTTCCACCAAAGCCTTCGCCATGGTCTCCATCATGCCGTCCAACGCTCCGTGGTCGTAGGCACCCGCTGCTTGGCCACCGCCGTACACCGATTGCGGTACGATGCCGTATTTGGCCGCGGCGTGCGTCACGTCGTGCGAGAGTCCGCCCGGCCCCATCTGGTGCTTGCCGTGGTAGCGGACGTAACGCTCAACTTTTTCGGGGTAGATCACCCGTACGCTGGCCATCTCGCTGAAGTCGTGCAATTCGCCCGTGATGCGAAACGCCTCCGACTCGAGAAAACTCGTCGTGCTAAAGCTCCAGCACGTGCCCGTGCGGCCTTGGCTGATCACCTCCGTCGCCGTCAAATCAATTTCCACTTCCGGGCCTTGAGCGTTTGCACTCACAGCAAAGGCCAACGCAAGTGCGCACAATGGGGTCTTTAAATTCATCCTACCTTGGTTCTTGGTTTCTCCCCACAAGGTAGGACAACTCATTGCGTCAGAAACTCGCGCGAACAAAGTCGCCGAGCTGAGGGGGAATCACCCACGTGAGGTACAACGCGCCTTGGACCAGGTTGTCCTCGTACGTGCCCATCACCACCCGGTCCCGGCTGACGCGTGCCGTGAGCATCAAGTTGCCACCCTCCTCAAAAAACAACTCCACGCCGATGGCACCGTAAAACCCGAAGCCGGTTGACGTCAGACTGGATGTAGGGTTGGCGAATTGCCCATTGCCCACGGGCGCTGCCAAAAGTTGGTAGTTCTGATTCTGGATGCGCACGTAGTTCTGCTTGAGCTGGGTCGCGAGCATATTGCCCCCCACCTCAAATGTCCAGCTGGCCTCATCCACGATGTACGCAGCCGTCCGGTACCCCAGCGACAACTGAAAGCGGTCTTCCTCGGAGAAAATGCCATACGTGCGGCGGTTTTCCGATCCCGCGCCCTGCACGATTTCATTGGTCACCATGTTCCAAGCTCCTTCGGATTTAAGGCCGTTGATGGCATCGATGTGCAACACAAAAGCGCTTTCCGGATTGAAAAAGAGCAAGGTCTGCAACCCCATGATCGTACCCGGCGTGTAGCGCATGCCGTAGAGGCGCAACGCTTCGCTGTACAACGGATATTCGATGTACTCAAACTCCCCGGCTTCCAGGCCAATGCTGTTCATTACTTGGCTCCAAATCAAGCTGTTGACATTGTTCACACCCAAGCGCTCCTCTATGGTCATCAAGTTGGCCGTGGGATCCGACAATTCGTAAATCTCACCTGAGATGCCGCTGTAAAACTCGTTGGCCGCCTTGTGATGCCCCTGGTACACGCCAAAGTTCAAGGCGAACTCGATGCCTTTGCGCGCGGGAACGTACGATTCATAGTCGTCCCAATCGTCCCAATCTTGACCCCAAGCCGCCGGAGCACATGCCCCCATGGCCACCAACACACCGAGAATCCACGCGCTTTTCATTCCTTCTAATTTACGGCCGAAACCCGCATTTCCAGCCGCTGCAACGGCCAATCGCTGTCATCGGTGGGCACCTGTGACAACCGGTCCAGCACCTCCCAACCTTCCACCAGCCGACCAAACACGGTGTGCTCGTTGTCCAAATGCGGCGTGCCGCCTTCTGTGTAGTAACGCTGTTTTTGCGCTTCGGTGTACGTGAAGCCCTTCTCCCGTTCGATTTGCTGCAATTCCACGGCGGTCACCTTTCGGCCCACGACGATGTAGAAATCGTACGAAGCCGAGCGCTTGTCGGGATTGCCTGTGTAGGTGCGCCCCATCGCTACAGCACCGCGCACGTGCCGGTAACGGTCGTCGAACTCACTGGGCAACGTGTGCTTTCCGATGAGCCAGCGCATCTCTTGCGCCCGCGGGTCTTCGGAATTGCCACCCTGCACCACAAACTCCGGCACCACCCGCACGAATTCACTGGGCCGGTAATACCCACGCTCCACCTTGTAGCGAAAATTGGCCGCGTGCAGTGGCACGTCATCGAACAACTCGAGCGTCATCGTTCCGAATTTGGTTTCCACCTCCATCCGACTCCCTTGATGCTCCGCGTGCCATTCGGTCAAGAATGCTTGGCAATTTGCATCGGATAAGGGCGGGTAAGCGAGGATTTTGGCCTTGGCAGCCACAGCGGCTTCGTCGACTTCATCGGCCGCGGGTTCCGCCGGCACCTCTTCTGTCGGCGCAGGTGAGGATTCGCCACAGCCCACAGCCCAAACCATCAACCATCCCACGAACAGCGTTCTTCGCATGT
>CAXREW010000075.1:0-3032 GCA_964229455.1 Flavobacteriaceae bacterium
CAGCACTATCGGTGCAACCAGCGAGTTCATCGCTGTCGCAAATGCCGTTGCCATTGGCGTCGGAAGTGCAGTCACCTCCGCATACACCCAACGCATCTTCCGTATTGCCTTCACAATCACAAGCGCCGTCAGCGATGCCGTCACCGCCACAAACACCGCACTCGTCCAATTCCAAGCATGAACCGTCGTCGTCCGTAGCGTCAGCGTTGTAGTTACACGCTGCATCGTCCGTACAACCAGCTACTTCGAACTCATCACACGTGCCGTCGCTGTCCGCGTCGTTCAAGCAGTTGCCGTCGCAGTCGTAGCCTGCTTCGGGGCCGTTGCCTTCGCAATCACAAGCGCCCTCAGCAATGCCGTCACCGCCGCAAACGCCGCACTCATCGAGCTGCAAGCAAGAACCATCATCTTCCGTTGCATCAGCGTCGTAGTTACATGCCGTGGCATCCGTACAGCCCAAGACGGGATCTGTACCGCCGCCGCCACCTTCGCCATCTTGGTAGAATGTACCCGTACCATCAAATGAAATCGTCTTCCGAATGTCCGTAGAACCATCACCGTTCTCAAAGATTTGGAAGTTCATTAGGCCGGAGAACGTGCCTGTGGTAGTGAACTGCATCACCAACACCTGCATGTTGTCGTCAGGCAAACCATTCGGCGTATTGTTCAACACGTACCATGCTCCACCTGTCTGAGTGTTGATCATGATGTCTTGGCCATCAATAGCAGAGCCTTGTTGGAAGGAGGCTACAAAAGGCTGACTTGAATCTTCCACTGTGCTAATTGGCACCTCGTCTCCTGTGTTCTGGCTGTCAATCCCGATGGTGATCCAGCTATCCGCTGCGATGGTTGGGAAAAATGCGATGAACGCAGGGTTGATGCCTGAAGCGACCGTGGCGCCGAAAGCGTCGTTGTAGAATCCGTCTGAGGTAGAGAACGACATCGGGTCGCCTTCATTCCCGTAAACGGAGCTCAAAAAGTCTCCAGAATTGATCATGTCGACGTACATCCGGTAGGTCGTTTGACCTAGGACGATGTCAGTCGCATGCTCCGAAACTGTCAGTGAATACTGACCAAAAGTGAGTCCGGACATCAAAAATCCGGCGCAAAGCAGTAGGATACGGCTCATTTTCGTGATGGTTTATGGCATCGTAAATATAGCGAATTTTCGCACACTTATCGATATTCAAGCCAATTATCTCGATTAAATCTGTTTTTTAACCGCCTAAAAGGGATGTAATTCGAGTGGAATAGCACCCTCAAAACCATCCAATAAGGCACAAAAAAGGGAGCCTATCGCTCCCGAATTTGTGATCAAACTAATAAGATCAATAATCGTCTAAATCGTCTAGCCAATCGGTGTTTTTTGGCTTCGATTTTTTCAATTTTGATGGCTTCGGACCGTCGGCATAAATGTCGCGTTGACCCTTTGGCTTGCCGCCCTTTTTCGGGCTTGATTTTTTGCGAAAATCACGCTGAGGTGCCTCCGGCGGCCCGGATTGACGACTGAATTCTGCGCCGTCCGATCCACGAGGTGAACGCGGACGATCTCCGGAAGATTCGGGACGCCGGCCAGGACGTTGATCGCCTCCAGCCCCCTGCGAACGAGGACGCTCTTCCGCTTCCTTCACAACCATTCGAAACCCCATCAACTCCGCCCCATTCATAGCTTCGATGGCAGCCCTTCCAGCGGACTCTTCCCGCATTTGAACAAATCCAAAGCATTTGGACTGACCTGTATCGCGGTCCGTGATGACCCGCGCGTACGCGACTTCGCCGAATGCTGAGAACGCCTCGACCAAATGCTCATCCTGAACATCTCGGTTCAATTTGGCAACGAAAAGTTTCATCTAAAAAAGAGAGGGTAAGTGGACGTGGGGGTTGACCGCACGGGCATTGCTTGCTAATGGACTTGTACAAACATAGTTCAAATTCGAAAGTCACCGTCCCATCATGCGACCGAGTTGACCCAATGCTGACTTCTCCCCCTTCGAGCTTCCTCCAGCCGCCGGCGCATTGGCCAGAATTCGATTGGCCAACCGGCTGAATGGCAAGGATTGCAACCACACCGTTCCCGTGCCCCGCAATGTGGCAAGGAACAACCCTTCCCCGCCAAAGAACATGGACTTCAGACCACCGGCCGCCTCAACCGAATAATCGATTTGACCGGCGTAGGCCACAATGCATCCAGTATCGATGCGCAAGCTTTCGTTGTTCAGTTGCTTTTGGACGATGGTTCCACCAGCATGCAAAAAGGCCATTCCGTCCCCGCGGAGCCGTTGCAGGATGAATCCTTCTCCACCGAAAAAACCAGCTCCCAAGCGCTTATTGAGCGCAATGGAAATCTCCGTGCCTCGTGCAGCGCAGAGGAAGGCATCCTTTTGGCAAATCACCTCCCCACCAAGTTCAGCCAACTGGATGGGCATGATTTTGCCTGGATACGGAGAAGCAAAGGCCACCCGCCGCTTGCCCATACCGTCGTTGGTGAAATGCGTCATGAACAGGGATTCACCGGTCAAGATTCGCTTGCCCGCGCCCAATAGCGATCCGAAAAAACCAGAATCCACCGCAGACCCGTCCCCCATGCGGGCTTCAAACCGAATGCCCTCCTCCATCCAATTCATCGCTCCGGCTTCCGCTACGACCGTTTCACCGGGGTCCAATTCAACCTCCACCGCCTGCATGTCATCCCCATAAATCTGAAAGTCAATCTCGTCGCTTACGTTGCTCATGTTTCCGGTATTTTTGGGGAAAATAATCGCTGTTTCATGATTCACCAACCTGCAGCCCATTCACCCAAGGGTACGATCGCCATTGTGATGGCATTGTGCGCCTCGCTCTTTCTCACCAATTGCCAAACCCCTTCAAAGACAATGCAACGCGCTATGGACTACCCTCAGACCCGCACCGAAAACGTCAAAGACACCCTGTGGGGCATTGAGGTCGCGGACCCGTATCGGTGGTTGGAAGACGACCGCTCCGAAGAAACCATGGCTTGGGTGGATGAACAAATCGAGTGCACCCGAGGCTAC
>CAXREW010000076.1:0-2758 GCA_964229455.1 Flavobacteriaceae bacterium
AACTCTGTCACCCATTCCTTGATGAACAATCCTTCCGGATCGCGCTCCAATCCTTGCTTGACGGGGTTGTAAATCCGGATGGTGTTGATGACGGTGACGCCGGCTTGCATTTGAAACTGGCTGAAGTGAATCCCCGGTTCGAAATCGAGAAAGCATCGTGCCAAATGCTCCACGCCGGCTTGCCACGGGTGGTCGAGGTGGTGCGTCAAAAAACTGACTAGCATGGCGCGCATGCGAAAATTCAAATACCCCGTTTCGATCACGCAGCGCATGCACGCATCGATGAGTGGGATGCCCGTCTGCCCGCGTTTCCAGGCTTCGAGGGAATCGGGGGTACCGTTGTAGGGAAAATCCGCATACCCGCGGTTCACGCTTTCAAACTCAATCCTGCATTCCGACTCGAACTTCTGGATGAAGTGCCCCTGCCAGCGCAATCGGCTGCCAAACGCCTTGAGGTCCATTTTGGCCCGCGGCACTTCCGCCTCCCGATAAGCTTGGTAGACCTGCCGCATGCTCAAGCATCCCCATGCCAGGTAGGGCGACAAACGACTGCAGGATTTGCGGCTTTCAAGCGGCCGGCCGATTTGGCGCCGGTAGCCCTTGACCCGGCCTTCAAAAAAGGTCTGCAGGTACCGATGGGCTTCTCGCTCTCCCCCCTTTTGGAAGGGTCCATTGCCGCCGGGATCCATGCCGTGGGTGACGCCTGGGGCGTCGGCGCAGCGCCACACCTCAGGCCAATCCGGCACTTCGAATCGTTTCAATTTAGGACCCGGAGTTGCTTGTGTGACCGTGCTGTGCATGGTCTTGTGCCAGTCATTGGCCCATTGCTTGCGGTGCTTCAATCCCCGGTGCACGGCTTGCTGCCGATGCTCATGCCAATCGATGGCATTGTCTTGGGCCCAGCGGGCAATCTCCTTGTCGCGATCGAAGGTGTGAGCGAGGCCCGTTTCTTCGTAGCTGTACAAGGCTCCGATGCCTTTAGAGTTGTGAAGGTGCTTGAACACCTCCAACGCGGGAGCCACCAGAACTGCCGTTTCCACCGGCCAAGCAAGGGCCTTCACCTCGGCACACAGGCTGGTCCACGCCTGCCACCGGAACGTAAGGTGGCGGTTGCTGGTTGTGGGGTGTGAAAGGTCTTCTGGCTCGAACGTGTGCAGCAAGAGGACTCTGCGGCCTTCACGCAGTGCTTGGGCCAATGGGGCGTGGTCCCGGATACGCAGGTCCCGTTTGAACCAAACCACGTCTATTTCCCGACCGCGCTGCTGCATGGTTGTGGAACAATGCGGGAAATTGGTTTGTTCAGCACGCATGCCGCGTGCATCAGCGCTCTACGCTCTCCATCACGAAGTGGCCCTTGTTGCCAATCTCATCGTAGAAATCCAGAATCCGCAACTGGAATTCCCGGCCTTCTGAAGTTCGCACCCCGAAGATGCGGTTGGGGTCGATGCTGTACACGCCTTCGTTGAGATCGAAGTACTTCCAGTCGTACCCAATGGCGTTCCAATCGGTGGTGAATGCGTCCGTAGACCAATCGCGCGCCATCGCTTCGTCCCAACTTAAGTCGCTGTAATCGTGGACGGTCACCCGCTGGCTGGGGGTCAAGATGCCTGTGACTTGATACGGAATCTCCCCTTCTAGCAATTCCGAGTACTGGGTCAGCAACAATTCCCACGTGTCAGTTGGCGGCTCGAGGTCACGGGCGGTTCGTTCGACCAAACTCACGTAGCCGTGGGGACCATTCGGGTTCCAGAGAATGCTGACGGTCGCCTCAGCACTGCCGTCGAGGTTGGCGACGCGCAATTGGCAGCCTTCGGAATCCATGGCAATAAGCTGCACTTGGCAGCGGCCCAGCAGGTCGTTTTCCAAACCATAGCCGAGGTTGATGAGCACCACCTCTCCCACCTGCAGCACGCGCTCGGTTGAATCTGTGGGAAATCCGTTCGGCGCATCAAGACGCCACGGCAACGCATCGGCCTCTTCCCCGGTCCAGTCTGATCGGAAGGCTGTCAGCCCTGTGCGTGCAATGCGCATTGTGCGGCTCGAGTTCAGGACGACGTCCACCCCTTCGTCCCGGGGTTCCAGCCGGAGGCACCAGTCCATTTTGGAATGGGAGGCAACGATTGCCCGATCCACCAAACTGTAAAAGATCCGCTGCTCGTATGCGTCTCCAATGGACGCCGTGTGCACCTCAGCTTCCCCGGCCGGACGTGCCTCGATTGGCAATTCGTATTCGATGCATCCGAACAGCGCGCAGGCGAGCAATGCAAAAGCAAGACGATGCATCATGGCTGTTGGGGTTTGAGGGCGTACGTGAAACGCACCTGCACGGAGCGGCCCCAAGCGATGAGGGCGGTGCCACTGGCGTGCTGTCCATCCGGCGTGCCGAGGTTAAGGGAGGTGACGTCGGCGAGGTTTTTGAAATGGAGCTGGACGCGGTAGTAGCGGTTTTTCGAAACCCAATCCACGGCGTTGACGTCAATCAACGTGTAAGCGGGTGCTTCGACCTGTTCCAACTCGCCATCGACTCCGGCGATGAAGCGGCCTTGGGCACCGTTGTACTTGATGAAGGCCGCGATGGCCCATTGCGGATGCAGCTGCCAGCGGCCCTGCACTTGGGCTTCCGGTGTGAGGAAGCGCGGCTGGAAAGCCTCGTCCAGCGTGGCCTGTGTGCGGTTGGAGATCCAGCTCACACCGGCTTCTAGGTTCCATGTTTCGCCCGACTGCTGGGCGTTCAGCTGGATGCCTTGCGCCTCAAAAG
>CAXREW010000077.1:0-5022 GCA_964229455.1 Flavobacteriaceae bacterium
TTCTGCAGAGCACCAATTGCGTTGATTGGCGGGAGTCATTTTACTCTGAATAGGATATAAATGTAGTGTTTTTAGGTGTCGATGAGCAATTCTCGCGCAGATGACAAAAATTGCGCCACAAAAATAACACGAAGGACAGGTGCAATGCAGTGGTGTGAACCGCGTGTTAACATAAAAATACAAGCCCTCACAGGTAGGTTCAATCGCCTTGAAACAAATGGCCATCTCAACGTAATTTGCGGAATGACGACGCCCAAACCCATTGGCTTTGCCCCACCACCTATCGATGACGATACCATCGCTGCGGTTACGGACGTTTTGCGTTCGGGATGGATTACTTCTGGACCTGAGTTGATGGCGTTCGAACGAGAGTTGGAGGCATTTCTGAACGTCAGGCACGTGGCCTGCTTCTCCAGCTGGACCACGGCATGCGAATTGGCGCTGCGATGGTTTGGCGTTGGACCGGGCGACGAAGTCATCATACCGGCCATGACCTATGCCGCGACAGCCAACATTGTCCTCCACTGTGGAGCCACTCCCGTGCTGGTGGATATTGACCCCACCGAGCGGGTGATCACGGCGCCAGCAATTCTTCCGCTCATTGGGCCCCGAACCAAGGCAATCATGCCGGTTGACCTTGGGGGATGGCCTGTCGATTACGAAGCCATCTCGGCAGTGCTGAATTCGGAAGAAACCCGGGCGACGTTCCAAGCCCAGAATGACGTGCAAACGGAGCTTGGACGGCCGCTGTTCCTGTCCGATGCGGCGCATTCATTTGGCGCCACCTACGCAGGGGAACCTGTAGGGCGCCAAGCGGACATCACCGGATTCAGCTTCCACGCGGTCAAGAACTTGACCACGGCGGAGGGGGGGGCGCTGGCGTTCAACCTTCCCGAAACATTTGAAATGAGTGGAATCCTCGGTTGGTTCAAGGCGATGGCCCTGCACGGGCAATCCAAAAGCGCCTTGGAAAAGACCACCGGAAGCTGGCACTACGACGTGGTGGAAGCAGGGTACAAATGCAACATGACGGATTTGCAAGCAGCCATCGGCCGGGCACAACTCCGCAAGTACCCCGAACAACTGCAACGCAGAGCCGCCATTGCCAACGAATACCATGCAGGCTTTCAAGCATGTTCTTGGTATGAATCGCCTCCACTTGCGGACGCCGTGCGCACGAGCTCCTACCATCTGTTCCAGCTCCGGATCAAAGGAGTTTCGGCAGAACAGCGCGATGGCATCATGCGCACTCTCAAAGCACAGGGCATTGCCACCAACGTCCATTTTCAACCCCTCCCCATGCTGACGTTGCATCAACGCCGCGGAGAACGCGTTGCAGACTACCCCGAATCGGCTCGGCTCTTTGAAGAAAGCTTGAGCCTGCCCATTCACTTGGAATTGAGCGACGGAGACGTTGAGCGGGTCGTGCAGGCCGTCAGAAACGCCGTTGAAATGGCCATGAATCCATGAAGCGGGTTTTTGATGCGCTTTTCAGCGCCACAACCTTGGTTCTAATCGCGCCGCTCCTGCTGGTGATTGCTGCTGTCGTTGCAGCCGAATCACGCGGCGGCGCTTTCTACCACCAGGAACGCATTGGGCGGCACGGTGTCCCGTTTCGGCTGCACAAGTTCCGCTCCATGCAGGTGCACCGCGAAGGGGCCCAAGTCACCCTCGGGACCAGCGACCCTCGCATTACGTCGGTAGGTCGTGTGCTGCGGAACTACAAATTGGACGAACTCCCGCAGCTGTGGAATGTCGTGAAAGGCGACATGAGCTTGGTCGGACCTCGACCCGAGGTGGCGAAATACGTAGCGCTGTATACCGATGAAATGCGGGAAGTCTTAACGGTTCGTCCGGGGATCACGGATCCGGCGAGTATCGCTGGATTTGACGAAGGCGAGCGCCTTGAAGCGGCTGCCGATCCGGAACGGTATTACCGGGATATCATCATGCCCGAGAAAGTACAGCAACAGTTGGCCTACGTTCGCTCGGCTACGTTTGGTTCAGACATTCGGATAATCGCCCGAACGTTCTTCCGCATTTTCAAACGATGACAGCAATGGCTGGAATACGTTGAGCATGCGTTCGGCTTTCTCCTCATCGCACTCTTCGCGCAGCGCATACGCTACGTTTCGAACCAGTCGCTGGACAATCTCCATGGAATGGGCCGGGCGCCACTGCCGTCCCGTCTCACCGCCCTCTCCTTCGATGTGGCTTAAAAATTCAGAGACGTCGTCAGGACCGATGACCGTCCCTTGGCTGTATGGGTTGATGTAGAATAAAATGCCCGCTTGCCCTTTTTGAGCCGTTTCACCGACAAACGCATCATCGCAATACGCCAGAATGAAATGGTTGGGGAGGTTGATCCCGCGCACCGGAATTCCTAACGCGTGCGCAACGGACAGATACAACATGCCCAATCCGACGGGGTTGCCTTTCTTTCCGTCCAGCACCCCAGTGGGAAGGGCCTCTGACGGCACATGGGGAATGCGACGCACCCCTTCAAATTCGTGGACAGAGAAGAAAATGTGATTCAAGATGCGCACCTGCTCGAGGGCCGTGAGCTCTTCGTTGAGCTCGAGCCACACCTCTTTTTTGAGGGATTCAAATGCATAATTGGATTCTGCCACCTGCCACGCTGGGTCAACGGCGCGCTGCACCAATTGAGCACCGGCCCAAATATCCTGTCCCCCACATTCCATCCACGCCTCCAACTCCTCCCGAATGTCCGATTGCTGTAGGCCTTCCTGCAGTTTGGTCAGCCGCGACTGGAACAACGCACATTCCCTCCCGGACAGTGCGGCATCGTTGACAAACGGAAGCACGTCTTTGCCCTTGGAGAGGAGCCGATTGCGCACGTGGTCATACACCGTTTCATCCGGATCATCCATTAAGGCTAACAACGCGTGAATCTCAGAAATGCTCATGGTACTCTGGGCTTCGTTCCTACAGGGTTTAGACTGGTACCAAATCTAAAAATCGGCCCAAGCTGATAAAGGATGGTAAAAAGCACTTATCCAATTGGACCTGTGGAATCCCCTCGGATGCAATTGCGTACCTTAAGGGTATGCGTCTGTCCCACTCCATGCCCCAACCCCGGTGGAACCCGAACGTGCTCGATGCCGATCGGCTGTTTTACGCGCTGTGGACAACGGCTTTGTTCCTGCTGTTGATCTGGGGCGTGTACGCCATCAACGAGACGTACGCGTTGAACTGGCGCCGCTGGGGCAATCACCCGCGGGAATGGGAGCATTGGACCGGGGTTTTTACCTATCCCTTCTTGCACGGGGACCTCGAGCACCTGTGGAACAACACGGCGACGTTTTTCACGCTCAACGGCCTGCTGTTCTATTTCTACCGATCGATTGCTGCTCGCACGTGGATGTTACTCTACCTCCTCTCAGGGGTGGGATTGTGGATTTTTGCCAAAGGTGGCAACCACATCGGCGCCAGTGGCATCAACTACGCGCTGGCGGCCTTCCTTTTCACGTCGGGCGTGGTCCGGAAGTCCCAGCTGCTGCTGCGGGTGACGTTGCTTGTGGCGTTTCTCTATGGCGGCATGGTCTGGTGGATGCTACCCATTGACGAGCACATTTCGTGGGAAGGGCACATCGCAGGAGCGGTAAGTGGACTGCTGATGGCGGTGGTGTTCCGCAAAAAGGGGCCCCTTCCCGATCTCGAGCTGCAAACCCCATCTCCTGATGAACGCTTGCCCGAGTGGTGGGCCGCCGCTCACCCGGAGCACCCGGATGTCGTTCGCCAACGGGAATTGGATTCAAATCAGACGACCACCGCCGAAGATGGGTCATCCCAGGACGTCCAATTTCGCATCGTCCCCAAATCAAGCTCTAACAAAAACGCCCCGGCCGACGGCCGAGGCGAATTGGATTTGAAAGGGTAAAGCTCGTTCGCTTAGGCGTTGAGCATAACCGGCATCACAAGCATCAGCACATCCTCTCCTTCTTCTTCGGCCTCCGTTGGCTTGATGATGCCCGCACGGTTCGGTGCTGACATTTCCAATGAGACCTCCGCACTGGAAAGGTTGTTGAGCATGTCCATCAGGAAGCGGCTGTTGAAGCCAATCTCCATGTCTTCTCCAGTGTAGCTGCAATTCAAGCGCTCACTGGCTTCGTTGGCGAAGTCAAGGTCTTCGGCGCTCACGACCAATTCGCTACCGGCGAGCTTCAGCCGAACTTGATGCGTGGTCTTGTTCGCAAAAATGGAAACGCGACGGATGGCCTGCAGGAAACTGGTTCGGCTGATGACCATGCGGTTGGGGTTGTCCTTCGGAATGACCGCCTCATAGTGGGGATACTTGCCCTCGATGAGACGGCAAATGATGGTCACGTCATCAAATTGGAAGCGCGCGTTGGAATCTGTGTACGTCATCGTCACTGCTTCAGCGTGCGCGGCCGCATTCTTCAACAGGTTCAATGGCTTCTTGGGCATGATGAACTGCGCGTTGGACGTCGCTTGGACGTCGTTGCGGCCGTAGCGCACCAGGCGGTGGGCATCCGTGGCAACGAACCGTACACTCTCCGAGTAGAACTCGAAGAAAATGCCCGACATCACTGGACGCAAATCGTCGTTGCCCGCCGCGAACAAAGTCCGGTTGATCGCACTGATCAATGCGTTTGCATCAATGGTCATGCTCGCCGCATCATCCAACTCGGGTGACTTCGGAAATTCATCACCATTGGCGCCGGTCAATTTGTACTTACCCGCATCGCTGGTCAATTCAATGGCGTACGTCGCAGGGTCCACTTTGAACGTCAGTGGAATGTCGGGGAAGGCCTTGAGGATATCCAAAAGCATTTTGGCCGGCACAGCGATGGAACCCGTATCTTCCGTTTTGACTTCAAGTTTGGTGGTCATCGTTGTTTCCAGATCGCTCGCCGAAATGACGGCCTCGCCGGGACCCAATTCGAAAAGGAAATTATCCAAAATGGGCAACGTGTTGCTGCTGTTCAGGACGCCGCTTAGCGAAGAAAGGTGACGGAGCAGTTGGCTGCTGGAAACGAT
>CAXREW010000078.1:0-3760 GCA_964229455.1 Flavobacteriaceae bacterium
AAGGATCAATGGGTCATCGTCCGCGTGGCCTTCCGCCTGGAACCTTCAGCGCCCTTGAACACCCAGTACGGCGCCATCCAAGCTGAACTCGAATCCCGCGGATGGGACCGCGACACCACCCACCGCCAAGTGGCCGAAGCTGTGATGGCCATTCGCCAATCGAAGCTGCCTGATCCACGGGAAATTGGCAACGCCGGTAGTTTTTTCAAAAACCCGGTGGTGTCTCAAACGGACTTCGAACGCATTCAACGCGAACACCCGGATGTGGCGCATTATCCTGCGCCGGAAGGCAAGGTGAAACTCGCAGCAGGATGGTTGATTGACCACGCCGGTTGGAAAGGCCACCGCCGAGGGGCATGTGGTGTCCACGATCGGCAGGCGTTGGTGCTCGTCAACCACGGCGGAGCAACAGGGGCTGAGGTTTGGGCCCTTGCGCAGGACATCATGAACGATGTCGAGTCCAAGTACGGTGTTCGGTTGGAACCCGAGGTCAATCAGATTGGGCTGTAAACGCAACCACCCAACCCCTGGGTAGGAGTTGGGTGGGCATTTGCTATTCCGATCCGCTTAACTATCAGAATATGGGGCAAGGCAGGTATCGAGGCGACTGGGGTCGCTTGCGCTGCTGCGTTTGCCAAGTGTATGAAAGAGCGATTTCGTGGCTTCCCCCTGTTGTGGAGAGGCCCAAGGTGCTCAAGGTGATGTCATAGCTGTAACCGACTTTCCAGTTGTCCTGGCCGTAACCGACAATGGCACTAACGGCGTCGACGTCGGCTCCGCCCTCAATGGTGTGGCCAAAGGGCAGACCTTGGTACCACAAGCCGAAGCTCAAAGGCTTGGTGTCGTAGTAGATGCCCAAATCGAGCTGGTCGAATTCGCCTTGCGCCATGTAGTTGAACGCGACGACGAGGTCACCGTGGTGCTTGTTGCGCATGTAGTCCACAATCGGCATGCGCCATCCCCCGTGCACCGAAGTCTTGACATCCATCGGATCGATGTAGGTCGCATTCAGGCTTTCGTTCGGGTTGTTCAAGTGATCAAATGAGCAGCCGAGCCACGTGTATTTTCCCGTGAGCAAGAAGCCGGTAGCGAAGTCAAAGTAATGACGAGATACACTGGGGCGGTCTTCAATCGTGCTCACCTGTGGACCACGGATTAGCTGGTCACCGAACGTCAATTGCGCCATGTCAATGGAACGGTTGGCCAACGCTGCCTGCAAGGCGGGACGCAAGCGCCATCCGTTGCCCAACGGAATTTCGTATGCGTACTGACCGGCAATGCGCGTGGTATTCAACCCACCTGCACCAGCTTCCTCTTGGCTCATCAAGATGCCGAATCCGCTGTTCAAGTTGCGGTTGTACCAGTCGGTGGCTACGTGCCAACCAACGTACGCTCCGGGCATCGCAGCCCATTGGTTGCGGTACACCGTGGCGAGGCGCGCTTCATCCATAGAACCGGCGAAGGCAGGGTTGATGCTCGTTGGAATCGCATTGTACTGCGTGTACCGCAGATCCTGGCTCCATGCTTGTCCTAAGGTCAAGCCGAAGGCGAGGATGAGTGTGCAAATCGCTTTCATAGCTGAGGTGATATTCAAGTGCTTCATTTCGGTTTATTTGATGAGGGTTACATCCCCTGCTTGAGTGGTACGGTATCCACTGCTGAAGGTTGCGCTCGCCTTCCACGCATACACGTCCTGGCGAACGATGCGTCCTTGGAAGTAGCCGTCCCAGCCGATGTAAGGATCGGTGGAGCGGAAGAGCAATTCTCCCCACTTGTTGAAAATGACCAACTCGTAGTCCACGATACCCATGTGGTGCGGGTGGAACACGTCGTTGTCCAACGCGTTGGGGTCGTAGTATCCGCCGTTCGAACCACCGGTGTTGGGGGTGAACGCGGTTGGGAATTCCATGAATCCGCCGACCGTAGCCTCAACAGCGTGCTCCAACGTGTAGGTAGTTGGGCAATTGAAGCTGTTGTTAGCGGTCAAACTGACGGTGTAGATGCCCGGCTCCGTGTAGAAGTGCACCGGATCTTTTTCAGTGCTGAACTGGCCATCGCCGAAGTCCCAGAAGAACTCCGTTGCGTCCATTTCAGACAAGTTGACAAAGTCGACCGGCTGGTCTGGTATGATGACTTCGGTTGGGCTGTTCACGAAGGCAGCAGAGGCCGATGGGAACACCTCAACGGCGCCGTACTGAATGATCTGCTCCTCTTGGCCCTCGTACCCGATCACGGTCAACGAGACGTTGTATACACCTGGACGCGTGAACACGTGCGTAGGCGACTCCTCAGACGTCATGACGTCGTCATCAAAGTCCCAGATGTATTGCGCTCCGTGGCTGGAGTGGTTTTCGAAATCCACTGCCAACGGCGCGCAACCGCTGCCGCTTCCCGTGAAGCTCGCCACGGGGTTTGGAGACAGGATGGTGATCACTTCCGTGTGGGCATCGGCACAAAATCCGTTGTCAACCAACAGCGTTACGTTGTACGTACCCCACGAATTGTAGGTGTGGAAGATAGGCTGATCCGTCGCTACTTCAGCGCCGTCGCCAAAGCTCCAGTGCTGGATGGCACTCGAAGAAGCGGCGCTCAAGTTGTTGATGCCAACCGTGGTATTCGGGTACGTCTGGATGGCCGGGCTCACGGTGAATTCGGCAGTAGGAGTCGCGTATACTTCAACGCCTACGGCGATGGTGTCCGCGCAACCGTATGCACTCATGGCGATGAGTTCAACCTGGTAGATCACATCCTCACCGGTTGCATTTACAAACGTGTGGGTAGGGTTCGCTTCATTCGAAGGCGCTGATCCGTCGTTGAAGTTCCAGATGAACGCAGCCGCACCTTCCGATTGGTTGATGATGTTGGCTTCCACGGGTGTGCAGCCCTGTGCAACCACGTCAAACTGAGCGTTCAAGTAAGGTCCAACCTCCACGTCAGCCGCATCGGTTGATGTGCAACCGTGAGCATTGCTGACGGTGATTTCCGTGGTGTACACCACGAGTTCGTCGGTGGGGTTGAAGAATGTCTTCGTGTGCACGGAATCTGCAATGACGCTGTATTCGCCGTTGCCGTAGGACCATGCGGTCGTCTCGTGACCGGCACTCGCGTTCTCAAACGTGACGTCAACGGGGTAGCAGCCCTCGGCTTCTACCATGGTCAAAGCCGCTTCTGGCTGACCCCAAACTTCGATCACCTGCACTGTGGTGTCTGCGCAACCCGCAGCATTTACCGCCACGAGGGTCACGTTGTACTGTGCATCGACGGTGCCCAATGCTTCGAACGTGTGGGCGGGGTTCAAGGCATCAGAAGTCGTGCCGTCGCCGAAGTTCCAAGTCGTAGAAGAAGTAGCTTGTACTGAGGTGTTGTTGAAGGCCACCTCCATTGGGGTGCAGGCGCTCACTGGCAGATCAAAGTTGGCCGTTACCTGAGGGTGAACGGTGTGTTCGATCGCCATTGCAGCTGCACAACCCAGGTCGGTTGAAGCCGTCAACACCAAGGTGGAGATGGCATCCTCTGCAGCCGGGTTCTCGGAAGTGAATTCCAATTCAGACGACAAATCCAGTCCCATGCCGTTCATGGTTAGGTTGATGTCGTCCGCGTATTGCGCGTCGTACACCACATTCCAAGCGTCACCCGAGCACGTTGCATCGGATGATGCGTTCAAGCTTACGACGGGAGTGGGGTTGACCGTCACTTCGAAGGCGGTGCTTCCAGCACATCCGTACTCGGAAATGGCTTCGATTTCGATGGTGTGCGCGGT
>CAXREW010000079.1:0-2323 GCA_964229455.1 Flavobacteriaceae bacterium
AGAAGACCATGTCTTGTCCATTCAACTTGACATTGCCTGCATGGACAAGTCCGTCTAGCACCCTGTCACATCCGGCAAGTACCCCTACCTCACCTCCTGTTGGGTCGATGTATACTTCACGTGCCGAACTGAACACCAACCGTTCAACGCCGTTTACATTCAGGGCTCCACTGGCCAAACTCCATTCAGCATTGTTGCCCGTTCGCGGATTGGAGAGGAATCGGATGATGTCGTGGTCGCGTTTTCCGGAGACATATCCGATGTGGCGAAAGGTTTTGTCCGCAATGCGCGCAAGGCGTTCGTCCACATTGTATTCGACATATCCCGCATTGGCGAGGTTCATCAACGCCACCCGAGCTTGGACCTCACTCAGCTTGATGTATTTGGCATAATCCAACGATGTGAATACACGCAAGCCCGTTGACTTATGAAAGCGATACAGTTCGACCACGGGGTGGATGGGGTCAATGCCTTGCAATTGATCAAAGCTGGACTTCTCAAAGTAATTGAGGCTCTTGAACGCTCCGGCTTTGGCATTGTCGACAAGCGGGTAGCCGATTTCGATTTGGGGGTAACCGATTTTCCAAGAAAACCCTTCGACATCCCACTCCAATGCATGGTAACCATCTTCAAAGGCCTGCTGCCCCATTCCTTCCAGTTGACGTGTTACGGAGATCATTTCATTGCGCACATCGAATCGAATGGTGCAATCGGGATGCCTCACCGTATCGCCCTTGTAGTACAATTCGAAATTCGCATGAGGCGCCGTCACACCGCGGTCATTGAATGAGACTTCGAGCAATGCAAACTTCATGAACGTGGTGTCCCCTTGCATCAGCTCCACGATCGCCGGTTCGTCCACTTCACCAATGCCCCGGAGGGATGAGCCGCGAATGTCCATGCCGCCTTGATAGCGTAAGCATCCGTATAGGCTGTCCAAAACAACAGTCGATTGGCTGCATCGCACCATGGGATAGCGTTTGTCAGCAGGTTCGGCGCCCGGTTCAAGCGTGCCCGTAAGCTTGCCCAAAAGTGGCCGTTGGGAAAAGGAGGAATGAAACAAAACGCTGTCCAACCGGAAGTCATCCTTTGAAAAATCCAGGGCCGTCGGAGGCAACGTCGCAAACGTGGACTCGGTGTCGTGAACCGTCCCGAGCCATGGAAAACGGGAAGCAGAAATTTCTCCCTCCGTATCGGATAGGTCCCACTGGCCAGCAACGCCTTCAAAGCGCATGGTATCCCCCTCGAATCCCAAGGCCAAGTTGCAGGAATCAAACCGCACCAAATTGCGGGAATCCATGGATTCGAAGTACCACGGTTTTCCACTCAATTGCCACGTGTGACGAGGCCCCTTCCCCACGATGTCGTGCAGCATCAAGTCCTTCGAGTTCGCCAAGAAAGGTTGGAGCCGTTTGCGCAGCTTTTTGTCAGAAGCCATGCTGTGGATGACCTGGTGCCAATCGTTCCAGCGTGTGGTGTCCAAACGCACAATGGAATCTGCTGTGTGGAGGTAATCCAGTAGGCCTTTGCTAGCAGTGATGCGCTGAGTTTTGAGGAGTTCAACGGTGGATTGGATGTCCTCTAGGTGCTTTGCCGTTACGCTCCCTGAACAGACATTCGATCCAAAAACCTTCTTCACCCATTTGGACTCCTCGACGGAGGCGTTTTTGACCTCACTGGCCAAGGATTCCACCCAAGCCGTGCACGCTTCATTCTGAGCGGCTGCTTGCTGATTCGACGCAATGAAAACTGCGCAAAAAAGCAGGGGATACAAACGGGAAAGTCGAGGCAATTTCAAAGGCATTGGTGCGTCGAAAATACAACGCGCCTTTGCTGCGATTTATGCGGCAGAACCGGTCTTTACGAACAATGCACACGCCCAATCTTCACGGCTGGTCTGGCTTACCCATTTCAATCCTACCGCTTCCGCAGTGGCCCGCAAGGTTGGAACATCCGCGGTGTAGAACCCACTGAATGCAATGGATCCTCCTTCGACGAGGTGCCGAGCATATGCAGCCATCTCGGCCGTCAGTACATTCAGGTTGATGTTCGCCAACACCACGTCGTACGTTTCCAATTGACCCTCAAGCGAAGAAATGGTGCCGTGCAGCACATGCACCTCCCCTGACAATTCATTGCGCTCGCAGTTGGCCAAGGTGTTTTCGTACGACCATTCGTCCAAGTCAAATGCAACGACTGCAGAGGCGCCGAGCTTTCGTGCGGCAATGGCCAATGCCCCAGTACCACATCCTATATCCAACACTGACTTGTCCTTCAAATCAAGATCCAAAAGGCACCGCATCATTTGCCAGGTCGTCGGGTG
>CAXREW010000080.1:0-3955 GCA_964229455.1 Flavobacteriaceae bacterium
TCTCGTCTTGCCCATCGAGGGAGCGCGTGTTGTTGAGGAGGTCGTCGATCTTGCGGCCTGAGAGCGCACCGTAATCGTGGTCTTCGTTGTACTTGCGCACGTTGAAGTAGACGCTGCCATTGGATTCGTAGGCGTACCCGCGATCGAGGATGTCCTTGATCATTTCAATCTGTTCGACGATGTGACCCGTTGCGCTGGGCTCGATGGATGGCGACTTCATGATGAAGACGCGCATGACATCGTGAAAGTCGTTGGTGTACTTCTGGACAATCTCCATTGGCTCGAGGTTTTCGAGACGGGCCTTCTTGCCGATTTTGTCCTCTCCGTCGTCGGAGTCTCCTGTCAAGTGCCCGACGTCCGTGATGTTTCGGACGTAGCGGACCTGGTAGCCGAGGAATGTGAGGTAGCGGTACACCACATCGAACGTCAGGAAAGTGCGAACGTTCCCGAGGTGCACGTTGCTGTACACCGTTGGGCCACACACGTACATGCCAACGTAAGGGGCATTGAGCGGAGTGAACAACTCCTTTTTGCGGGTCAAGCTGTTCTGGATGTACAACGGGGAAAACTCGGCCATGTCAATTCTCTTGTTTGGACGTTTGTGCGGTGCACAAAGCGCGAGTACAAAGAAAAGGCATCCCGCACTATCAAGTGGCAGCGCTGAGCGAATCAGTACACAGGTGACTGTGTCTTTTTTTCGATGGCATCGAGCATGATCGACGTCATCTCTGGCAGCAAGACATTTGGCTCCCATCCCCAGTCAGCGCGCGCGGCTGAGTCATCAATGTTTTCGGGCCAGCTTTCGGCAATGGCCTGGCGGTGGTCCGGTGCGTAGTTGACTTGAAAATTGGGCAAGTGCTGCTGGATGCTGTTGGCGACTTCGCTCGGGGTGAAACTCATGGCGCCCAGGTTGTAGGACGTCCGAACTCGGATCTGGTCTACGGGGGCGGCCATCAATTCCAAGGTGCCCCGCACCGCATCGTCCATGTACATCATGGGCAGGGCTTGGTCAGCGCGCAAGAAGCACGTGTACGCCTCACCGGCCGTCGCGGCGTGGTAGATTTCCACGGCATAATCCGTGGTGCCTCCGCCCGGCTCAGAACGGTGGCCGATCAGCCCAGGGTAGCGGATGCTGCGCACATCGACCCCGAACTTTTCGTGGTAATACCGGCACCAGTACTCACCGGCTTGCTTGCTGATTCCATACACCGTTGTCGGGTCGAGCAATGCGTCCTGTGGGACGTCTTGCTTGGGCGTCTGCGGACCGAAAACAGCGATAGAGCTCGGCCAGAATACCCGTTCGACCCAACCTTCTTTTGCCGCTTCGAGGACATTGAGCAAGGATTGCATGTTCAAGTCCCAAGCGGCAATCGGCTTTTTCTCTCCGGTGGCGCTCAACATGGCGGCCAGGTGGTACACCGCGTGGTACCGGCCCTCCTCCAATACCTTGTGCACCGCCCCCTCGTCGGTGGCATCGAGGTGCAAAAAACGGCTGCGCATCACCCCTTCATCGTTCGGCACGCGGATATCGGATACATCCACATTCTCCGGTCCGTGCTTGGCTTGAAGTGCGAGCACCAGTTCGATTCCCAGCTGTCCAGCAGCTCCGATGACAAGGACCTTGGCCATGATTGAACGAAGGTAATGCACCCCTGTTCAATTTAGAGGAACGAAAGGCGCCTTCACCGGCTATTTTTGTGGGGTTGTTCAAAAGTTCCATTTATGTACGCAGCGCAATACGTCTACGACCTCCCTGAATCGGCCATCGCGGTTCATCCGGTGATGCCCCGTTCGAGTGCCCGGCTTTTGACGTGGCGGCAAGGCGAGGTTGCGACCCATCAACGGTTCACCGACTTGCCCGAAGTTCTGCCACGCGGAACGCAGTTGTGGGTGAACAACACCCGGGTCATTCGGGCGCGCTTGTTGCTGCAGAAACCGACCGGAGGGCGCTTGGAAGTGTTCTTGCTCGAGCCGCACGAAAAGTCCATGGAACAGGCCTTGGCTTCGACCCAGTCGGTGGTGTGGAAATTCATGGTCAAAGGGGGAAAACGTTGGACCGCCGGAGAAGCAGGCTTGAATGTGGAGGACGCCGCCGGGACGTGGGAGGTCACAGCCAAACGGGTGGGCCTGGACGAGGGTGTGCGATACATTGAATTGATGTGGTCGCATCGATCGGCGTCGACAGGTGAAGCGCGGGAAGCGAGTTTTGCCGAGTTGCTGGAGGCCATGGGGAAGATGCCGTTGCCACCGTACATGCGGCGCCCAGCGGAGGAGCAGGATGCGGAGGACTACCAGACGGGATATGCTGAAGTGCCCGGTTCAGTGGCAGCCCCGACGGCAGGGCTGCACTTTGATGCACCGCTGATGGCCGAGTTGAGCACAAGCACGTCCTTGCACCAGGTCACCTTGCACGTGGGCGCAGGCACCTTCAAACCCCTCGGTGAAGGCGACGTGGCGGACCATGTCATGCACGGCGAGCATTGTTCGGTCTCCTATGATGCGATTCAAGCCCTTGCCGAGGAGGGGGTACACCGGGTCGCTACGGGTACGACCAGCTTGCGGACCTTGGAGAGCTTGTACTGGCTGGCCATCAAATGGAAGGAGTCAGGTGAACAACCGAATGAACTGCACCAATGGGAATGGCGCTATGAACTTGGCGATGCGGCTGAGCGCTTAGGCTGGACCATGGAAACGGCCATGCAGTGGTGCGTCAACGCCTTGGATGGGGCCGACTGGCATTTCCGAACCTCGGTGATGATGGTGCCGCCGTATCGCATCCGCTCCGTACACGGACTCATTACGAATTTTCACCTCCCCAACAGTACGCTGCTCTGCCTCGTGGCCTCGGCCATTGGTGATGATTGGAAGGCTGTTTACGACCGTGCTCTAGCGGAGGGATTTCGCTTCTTGAGTTACGGAGATGGAAGCTACCTCGAGTGGGGGCGGCATTGATTAAGAACAAAAAAGCCCGCTGAGGAGCGGGCTTTTTGATTCGGACGTAGTGGCCGCTTAGTTCCGGTTGTCTTCTAAGTCAGCTGCGTCCATCATGGCATTCGAAATGCGGATGGTTGCTGCGCCGCGTGCACGTGACAACAAAGTCGTTTGCTCCGTCAAGTAATCAGACTTCGCGGAGGCATCGGTGCTGGACGTTGGGGCAATAACCCACACACCGTTGTTGCCCACGATGGGAGCGGAAACGTTCCCCACAGGGATGGCGAAGGCCATGCCGACCACTTCGGGTTCTGGCGAAGAGCCTGCTCCGCTGATGGTGGGGAATTTCAACGCAATGTTGGTCGCACTGGCGACAGAGGAGCCCACCGCTGTGGCGATTTCTTCCAATGAACCGGTGGCCATACGCTCGCTGTAAAGCTCTCCTTTCGCTTCCTTCACAGCGCCTGTGCGCATTTCGTTTTCGACGTACTCAAACAGCGGAGCGCCTTCTTCCGTGATGCGGTCGAGGTAGCCCACTACGTAGTTCTTATCAACGAGGATGGGGTTGGATACTTCGCCTTCCTCAGCACCGTAGGCCCAGGAAACGAGTTCGGCGGCGTTGCGGAGTCCTGATACGGATTTGGCATTGCGCAAGACATCGGTCGCTGTGTTGGTCGCGTAGCCGGCATCGCCTGCGGCTTGCATGAATGCTTCACGCGACGTGGCTTGAATGGCGAATTCGCTGGCCGAGCCATATGATTCGCGCGCTGTGGTCGTAGAAGGCTCGATGACGCGCTCAATGAGGGCCACGCGTACTTGCTCGATCGCGTCGGTGTGCTCCATGACTTCAATCAAGTGAACACCAAATGACGTTTCGACGGCTCCAATTTTGCCGGGCTTGTTTTCGAAGCAGAAATCTTCGAATGGCTTCACCATGCGTCCGCGTGGGAACAAATCGTAGAATCCGCCTTTCGATTTTGATCCGGGGTCCTCGCTGAAGCGCTCAGCTAAATCCTCAAACGAG
>CAXREW010000081.1:0-5311 GCA_964229455.1 Flavobacteriaceae bacterium
GACTTGTGCTTGCGGGTTGTTGGCGCACGAGCCCTCTACGTCGTAGCAGTTGTCGATGGGGCCGTTGGACCAGCCGCACCAGTGCGTGTGGTTTGACCCGAAGTTGTGGCCGAATTCGTGGCCCACGACGTTCAAGTTCCAGCTGTAGTTGTTCAAGTTGTAGGTGTTGCCCGACTCCAAGTACGAGCTGAATCCAGCCGCATAGGCGGGGAAGCACACCACGTCGAGGTAGGCGATGCCGCCCGTTCCGGTGTTTTGGCGTCGGGTGAGCAAGTGCACCATGTCGCGCTGGATGCCCGAGAGGTTGCTGTTGTTCAACCACTCGAGGCGGAAGGTGTCGAGCATGGAGTTGGCGTCGTTGGTGATGCCGTTGTACGGGTCGGTGGTTTCCCATACGTGGATGTACGAGGCTTGCACGTTGATGAGGGCGTCGACGCTTTCGGTGTAAATGGTGTTCACGCCGGCCATGATCGCCAGGGCCCATTCCACGGCGGGGTAGCAATCGTTGCCAAACGTCCCGTAGGTGTGGAAGTCGACGTCAATGGCCACTTCCACGCAATCCGTGACTTGGTCTGCCGTTGAGGGCGGCGGTTGTACGCCCATGGGCATGATGTCGCGGCGCGGGCCGTATTTGTCCACCCCGCATTCGAATTCCATCGGCTCAGCTGCATCGGCGAGCAGGAACAGGACATGCTTTCCGTCCGCTCCGTTGCGGATGGCGCTCAGGTCGTACTGGCGGCTGCGGTATTGGATGGTGCCCATCACGAACTCTTCCATCACGACAACAGTGCCTTTGATTCCCGGTGAAACCACGCGGTAGGAAAGCAGCTTGGGGCGGTAAATCTCCTCCACGAATTTGCCTTCTGCTTGCGACCGCCCGATCATAAAGGCATCGCTGAAGGGGAGGAAGGACTCCAATTCAATCGGCAAGGTCTTGCCGCCGAGGAAAGGGAGCATGAGGGTCCATTCGTTGTATTTGTGCAAACGCACGTCATCAAATGCGGAATCCACGAGGTCGAGGCCCACGTGGTTCGCGGCGTCGACGGTGGGGATTTCACTGGTTTCGAGCGCTTGAACTTCGAACAACGCGATGGGTTCGTCGGCTTGGGTGCATTGGGCGGATGCTTGGAAAAAGCCGCCGAATGCCAAAGCCACCATCAAAAACAGCCCGCGGTAATTGCGCGGTATTGAGCAGGATGAAAGCATGGACCTTGGTTTTCCATAAAGTTAATGCAATTCAAGTTGCATCTTTGCACCGTCGGCCGCGAACGCGCGTCCCCCTGGTTCCGTAGCTCAACTGGATAGAGCATCTGCCTTCTAAGCAGACGGTTTTGGGTTCGAGTCCCAACGGAATCACTTCGCATTGCGCCATGTATTCTTTTACTTGCAGCATGATGCCGCGATTCATCCTCCTCTTCTTCGCATTAGGACTCCTCTTCCAAGGCTGCTCCCTACAAAAACGCACCCTCATGCCGGGCTGGAACGTAGAGCGGGTGGGACAGGTGTCGAATAATACAGAAGCACCGAGCCCGGAAATGATTCCGGACATTACCACGGAGGAACCTGAGCCTCCGGCTGGGACCGCGCCGACGTCCTTGGATGCGCTCATTCCCGTGAAGGCGTTGATGAAGTTTTCTCCGCCAGTTGAGTACGCGGCCAAACTCCAAATGCCGCACAACGCGCAGCGATTGGAGCAGCATACCCTCCAACCAGTCGATGAGGTTGCTCCAGGTGCAGGTGTTGAGCCCACCCAGCCGTCGAGCACGAACAAAGAAGAACGCACGGTTATGGGTGTCGTCGCGGCGCTGCTCATCGGTGGGAGCGTATTGGCTTTCAGGACTGCTGCCCAGACAGGCAGTGACGCCGCTCCCGCTTTGCTTGGAGTTGGACTTCTCGCCATCGCCTGGAGGGTCTTGCGGTATGCCTTCCCCAAGGGCCGAGATGAGTTGAGCGAACCAACCGCACCGAAGCCGCCAGCTGAGGTGGATTCAATCGAGCAACCATCCGGTCACACCAGTGGAGTTGCCGTGCGTATTGCCATGGGCTTACTATCCGGTATTTTGGCCTTTGCGAGTATTCCTGCTTTCTCCCTCGGCTTCTTTGATCCATCTTTAGCGCCATTCGCTTTGCTTGGCGTTGGATTTCTTATTTTGGCCTGGCGCTCCTTCCTGGTGGCGTTTCCCCACCTCCGACCCCGATTCGAAAGAACGAATACCCGGTATGCTGCGCGCAGAGCGAAGCGGGAGGCACGATTGGCCGAAGACCCCAATCAGCAATGGATGTGGTTGCTCGCGCTCATTCCTGTGGCGCTCTTGATTCTATTCGCTACCTCACTCTCGTTTCCCGCCTTCGGGATGTGAGGGCTTATTGATGCAAGAATTCGTCAGGTCGTCTCCTTCAATAACCAACCATCGATGGCCTTGGCCGCGCGTCGCCCTTCGGCGATGGCCCACACCACCAAGCTCTGACCGCGACGGGCATCGCCTGCCGCAAACAGTCCGTCTTGGTTGGTTTGGAATCCGGTGGTGGCAATGTTGCCGCGGTCGTCGAGTTTGACCTCTGCGTTCTCGAGTACGCCGGCATGCTGCGGATGGACAAACCCGATGGCTAACAAAACAAGGTCGCACTTCATGGTGACCTGCTCGCCGGTGGGGACGAATGCCCAGCGTCCTTCAACGGATTTGGATTCGACCTTGTCAAACACCACGGCCTCAACCTGGCCATCGGCGTCCGCTACCACCTCAACGGCATTGAGTCCCCAATGCCGTTCGCACCCTTCTTCGTGCGAGCTGGACGTTTTGAGCGTCTGTGGCCATTGCGGCCAGGGATTGGTGTCAGCGCGTTCCACGGGAGGCTTGGCTTCGATGGTGGCTTGGATGACGCGCTTGGCGCCTTGCCGGAGGGACGTTCCGATGCAGTCGGATCCGGTGTCACCCCCTCCAATCACCAGCACGGTCTTGCCTTCAGCTGAGATCGGTGGCGCACTGACATGCTCGCCAGCAACGGCCTTGTTGTTTTGCGTCAGAAAGTCCATCGCAAAATGCACGCCGCCAGTACCGCGGCCCTGGGCTGGGATGTCCCGGGGTACCTTGCTGCCGATGGCCAGCAAAACGGCATCAAACGATTCTTGAAGCTCTGTAAGGGTTAAGTCTTTGCCGATTTCGGTGTTGCATTGGAACACGATGCCCTCGTCTTCCATCACTTGGACGCGCCGTGCGATGACGTCTTTCTCCAATTTGTAATACGGGATGCCATAGGTCAACAAACCGCCCGGCTTGGCGTCGCGCTCAAATACCTTGACCCGGTGGCCTAATTGATTCAATTGATCCGCAGCCGCCATGCCTGCCGGCCCAGAACCAACGATGGCTACGGACTTACCGGTTCGCTGCGTCGGCAATTGGGGGGTGACCCAGCCACGGTCCCAGGCGACCTCGGCAATTTCCTTCTCGATGTGTTCGATGGTGACCGGCTCGTTGTTGAGTCCAAGTACGCAGGACGCTTCACAAGGAGCGGGGCAGATGCGCCCCGTGAATTCAGGGAAGTTGTTGGTGGTACGCAGCACCTTGTACGCCTCGCTGAAGTCCCCACGGTAGACGGCATCGTTGAATTCGGGAATGCGGTTGCCGAGTGGGCACCCGGAGTTGCAAAAGGGCACTCCGCAATCCATGCACCGTGACGCTTGGGACTTGGCTTCCTCACCAAAGGCCGCGTAGTGTTCTTTGAAGTCCTGCACGCGTTCTTCTGGCTTGCGGACATTGGGGAGGCGGCGTTTGACCTCCAAAAAACCGGTGTGCTTACCCATGGATCTTGACGTTTTGCGATTGAACAATGCGCTTGTACTCCCGGGGGAATACCTTGATAAAGCGCTGGGCGGCGAGTTGCCAAGAATTGAGGATGTCTTCAGCGCGTTGACTCGCCGTGAGCTCGATGTGGCGGCGAAGCATGGCGGTGAGCCATTGTTGGTCTTCGGTGTCGAGTGGGTCGAGGTCGGCGCTGTCGGCATTGAACCGGCTGGCAAACGTTCCGTCCTCATCGTACACGTAGGCGATGCCGCCGCTCATGCCGGCACCAAAGTTTTTACCGGTCGTGCCGAGGACGATGACCTTGCCTCCCGTCATGTACTCACAGCCGTGATCCCCGACGCCTTCAACCACCGCGGTTGCGCCGGAATTGCGGACAGCAAACCGCTCGCCGGCCACGCCGTTGACGTACAGTTCGCCGGATGTAGCTCCGTACAACGCTACATTGCCACAAGCGATGTTGCGGTGGGCAACCGTATCGGATTCAGGCGGTGTTTGGATAATGACCTTGGCACCGCTCAACCCTTTGCCGGTGTAATCGTTGCTCTCACCGGTGAGGTGAAAGGTGAGGCCACGGGCGGCAAAAGCGGCGAAACTTTGCCCGGCAGACCCTTCCAACCGGTAGATGACGGCATCCTCCGCCAGCCCCTCGGCTCCACGTGCCTTGGTCAGCACATGGCTCGCCTCCGCGCCGATGGCACGGTCGGTGTTTTTGACCAAGGCTCGGACTGCGACCACGTCGCCCGTGGCCATGTGTTCCTCCACAGCAGCGACCATGGTCTGGTCCAATGGGGTGGTAGGGATGGGCTGCGCTGGGGCTTCTGGTGTTTGCTTGGTCCAACCTGCGTCGGCGAGCAATCCATCGAGGTCGAGCCGCTGGGCCTTCCAGTGGCCAGCTCCCTTATCGACCTTGAGGACGTGGGCTTGACCCACCATGGCGTCGACGGTGCGAAAGCCCAACTCCGCCATGATTTCGCGGAGCTCCTCCGCCATGAATGTAAACATCTGGATGACGTGTTCGGGCTTTCCGGTGAAGAGCTTGCGCAGTTCGGGGTTTTGCGTGGCGATGCCCACGGGACACGTATTCAAGTGACATTTGCGCATCATGATGCACCCCTCAGCGATGAGGGCCGCTGTTGCCACGCCCCATTCCTCAGCACCGAGCAACGTGGCGATGGCCAGGTCGCGCCCCGTGCGGATCATGCCGTCTGCTTGGACCAAAATGCGGTCGCGCAGGCGGCTGCGAACGAGGGTTTGGTGCGCTTCGGTAATGCCCAATTCCCAGGGCATGCCTGCGTGCTGGATGGAACTGAGTGGCGAGGCCCCCGTTCCGCCGTCCATGCCCGAGATGAGCACCGTATCCGCTTTGGCCTTGACCACCCCACAGGCAATGGTGCCGACGCCGGCGGTCGAGACGAGCTTGACGCTGATGCGTGCACTCGGGTTGGCCCGCTTCAGGTAGTTGCGTTTTTGTTGTTTTTGTTTTTTGTGGTTTCGTGCATCGGGCGCTG
>CAXREW010000082.1:0-2966 GCA_964229455.1 Flavobacteriaceae bacterium
TCGGTGTAGAGGCGCATAGAACCGTCTCGGTCAAACGAACACGACAGCGTGTGCCATTGGCCGTCCGAAACCCCAGCGGCTCCGTTGGCATCGGCTCGGTTGTCTCCGTCCCCAATGTTGACTTTCCAAGCCGGTCCGTTGGGGTATTCGAAGGAGAAGACAAATCCGGGGTTAAGCCCAGAATCCCAGTCCTTGTTGCCAACGATAGCAACGTCGGGGGAAGCTTCTGTTCGGATGCGCACTTCGATCGTGAAATCTTGGTCCGTACCGAGGGAGAGCAGGGGATTCTCTGCGATGTGCACTGCGTCGCCGTTCCCTTCAAATTGCAGTTCAGCTGCGCCGGGTGCCACGCAGTTCTCGGGTGGTGGCAGGATTTCGAGGGTGTCCTTGACCACGAGTTCGGGATCGACCGACGGCCCGCTGGCACTAAAAAAGATGATCTGCTCGTCGATGGATTCCCCGCCGTGCCCGTAACCAATGCCACCGTGGTCGGTGGAGGTGAGGATGAGCCAATTTTCCTCCGCATAATTGGGGCGACTCGTCAAAGCGGAGAGGACTTCGGCCACATGCGCGTCAACGGTTTCGATGGCGTCGATGTAGGCAGGCACATTGGGACTGACCCCGTAGCTGTGGCCGGCGAGGTCCACGTCGTCGAAGTGCAAGAACATGGCGTGCGGGTTGCCCCCGCCCAAGATGGCGCCAGCCGCGTCGGCAACGGCTTGGTCACTCGTCGTGTTGATGGATTCATCAACTACGTCGCCCTGGATGTATTCGTTGATGGGGGACCAGTGGCAGATAGAGTAGGTATTCAGATCCGGATTGATGGTTTCCAATCTCTCCATGAAGGAGGGGTAGGCCGCGTAGTTGCTCCCGGTGAAATCGTTGTTGGTGACGCCGTGGGCATCGGACCAAGCGCCGCATACCATCGCCGACCAACCGGGGCCGCTGTACGTGATGTCGTTGTTCAGCGCATCGGGGCTGAAGACACCGTTCTCGATGAGGCCATCCAGCGCGGGCGTTTCCGCAGCCTCGAGGCAGTCCGATCGCAATCCGTCCAGACCGATGATGAGTACCCGCGCATCTTGGCTGAAGAGTGGGTGAGTGGCGCAAAGAAGGGCGAGGGCAAGGAGGGAGAAACGGTGCATGGCTACGGGGTTGATTGACTCAAACTTAAGGGATTTCGCCTTGGTGCTCGAAATCACCGAGCATCGCTCAAACCTGCAGTACCTTCGAACCATGAAGAAGATCCTCCACATTGCGCGCAGCATGGCATTCGGTGCTGCCTTGTTTTCGATTGCCGCCTGCGGTTCTGCGGACACCGACGCACCACCGGCTGCTGAAAATCAAACTTATTACGGTTCTGTCATTGAGTTGGACGGCGCATTGGACTCCTCGGGGTTGCGCGCTGCCCTTTCGGAGACAGGGCGTGCACAGGTCAAATTTGAAGGCAAGGTGACCGCCACCTGCGCCAAAAAAGGCTGCTGGATGGATGTGGCTTCGGGCGAGGATACGGTATTTGTGCGGTTCCAGGATTACGGCTTCTTCGTTCCCACCGAGGGGGCGGAAGGCAAGCGAACCGTCATGGAGGGCGAGGCGTTTTTCGACACCATCGAGGTTGCGATGCTCCAACACTACGCGGAAGATGCCGGCGCATCAGAAGAAGCCATCGCAGCCATCACAGAGCCTGAATTGCGGTTGGCCTTCACGGCGACCGGCGTCATGATTGAGGACTGACCTATGAAAGCATCAGCGCGAACCTCGGGATGGGCCATCGTGGCACTCACCTTGGGTTTGGCCTTTTGTGGTGAGGCACCCGAGCAGCCACAGGCTAATCTCGCTCCGCTGCAGCCCAACCGTTCTTCGGAATTGGCCATCGCCATGCGCGCCATGGACGGTGAGCTGGTCAGTTTGCTCGCGCGCCATGCCGAGGAAGACAACTGGGACGGTGCTGCGCTGACGATGCTGGACCTCACGCGCATGATGCCGACCGACAGCAGCATGCTCGTGGACGGCTACAAGGCTTATGCCATGGCTTTCGGCAAGCACATCGAGGCCTTTAACGCAGCCCCGAGCGCAGACACCTATTCCGATGTCGTCAACGGATGTTTGAGCTGCCACATGCAGGCGTGCCCAGGTCCCATCGAACGCCTCACCAAGCGGCAACTCAACTGATCGAGTCGGCGCGTTTAGCGCACAATCAACCGTTCGACACGGGTGGATTTATTGCGGGTGACTTGAACGAAGTACATGCCGCGTTCCCAACCGCTGATGTCAATGGGGAAACCATCCCACAGGGCCGCATGGACGGTGCTACCTTGTGCGTCACTCACGGTGACGGGCACCTGCTCAGCACAACCGCTTAGGGTGAAAGCATGCGTCGCGGGATTGGGCGTCAGCACCCAGTCGCCGCCCCGTGTCCCCACTGCGCCAGTCGCTTCTGCAACATCCACCGTGCCTTCATAGATGAAGTATTCGTACTCAGCTCGCTCGGGCAAGAGCCGGATCCCATCGCCATTGCCCGCGCGGAAATAGAACATGAACCCCTGTTCCGCGTCTTCGGGAAGGGCAACGGAATACATTCCGTCACCGGCGATGGCATCGCCGCCCGTGCCGTTGTCGTTCATGGCGACCGCTTCAAATCCCCCCGCATACGGAGCATTGGTCCACAGCAAGTCCACTGATTCGGCGTTGAGGGCCTGAACCTCGAGGACTCCATTGCCTGCGTAGGCGTCGGACAGGAGGGGGGTACTTACGTTGATTTCGGCGTGCGAAGACAGGAAATCCATCCGCGCTTCGACCGTACTCAAAATGCCGCCAAACCCCCAGTCAGCCCAAAAGGCATTGTTCACATTGGTCGAGAAAAACGACATGGGAAACAGGCTGTTCGTGTCATCTGAGGCGGCATCGGCTGCGAGGTTTTGCATGCCATCGACGGTCTGTTGAATGCCGTCCAGCCCCATAGATTC
>CAXREW010000083.1:0-2591 GCA_964229455.1 Flavobacteriaceae bacterium
TTATCTGGTTAGCGACGGCAAGTTACAGCATCCTATCTTAGAAACGTGAGACGATTCGCGAGCCTCTTGTTGCGGTCATTTTTGGCACCATTTGCCGTCACCCTGCCCGTGGCGTTGTTCATTTTGGACATGCAATTCTTGTGGGTTTACGCCGATGACTTGATTGGTAAAGGACTGGCACCATGGGTCATCGCAGAGCTGATGATTTACGCATCTGCACGACTGGTGAACCTCGCCCTTCCCCTGGCCATCCTCGTTGCCTCCATCATGGCCTTTGGTTCACTAGCCGAACGGAATGAACTCACGGCCCTCAAATCAGCGGGGCTTTCGGTGTTCCGCATCTTCCGACCGTTGATTGTCACCATGCTCTTGATTTCAATGGGTGCCTTTTGGTTCTCCAACGCCGCATGGCCGGTTGCTAACCTCAAATTCCGTGCGCTGCTTTTCTCGGTCACGCAAAAAAAACCAACCTTGAATCTCGTCCCCGGTGCATTTTACAACGGCATCGAAGGTTTTGCGATTCGCATCGAAAGCAAGGAGGAGGACGGCACCTTGAACGATGTACTCATTCATGACCACCGCGAGGGAGAAACCGGCGTTTCACGAGTGATCCGCGCTGAGCAGGGCACGATGGTACAGCACGGCAACCGCCTCACGATTGCGTTGAACAACGGCTTCAGTTACGAGGAGGACCTTGAGCAATCCAAGCGACGAAAAGAACGCCTCCACCCCCACATCGCCTCATCGTTTGAACGGCAGGAGTTCGAAATTGACCTCGCTTCATTGGATTTCAGCAAAGCCGACGAAGGCCTCTTTAAACGCGCCCACGAGATGATGACCGTGGCGCAACTGGGCATGGCGATGGATTCCCTGCGGGGACTTGTCGACCAACGCCTAGAGGAAGTTGAATTGTACGGTGGACGTCAAACGGTGTTGTTGCGGGATACTGTCACCGCGGTTGGCGCAGCCGAAGCAACGGGTCCGCTTTGGACGGTGTTATCACCCACCGAGCGACGCATGGCCTTTGATGGCGCACGCAGCTTAGCCCGCAACACCCGACAAGGGATTGCCAATGGCATTGAAAACGCAGACACACGGGTTCGAGCCATGAACCGTCACGCCATCGAATGGCACCGGAAATTCTTTTTGGCATTGAGTTGTGTGTTGCTGTTTTTCATCGGTGCACCGCTCGGAGCGATCATTCGGAAAGGCGGCTTGGGCATGCCTACGGTCCTGGCTATTGGAATCTTTCTTGCCTTCTACATCCTGTCCATGATTGGTGAGCAGATGGTCCAAGCGGGAACAGTGACACCGGCATTCGGCATGTGGCTGAGCTCGCTCGCGCTACTCCCCTTCGCGATCTACTTTACGCGGCAGGCCATGCGGGATGCGCAAGCTTTCCAGATCAATTGGCCGGTTCACTTCTTCCGAAAATCCAACTGAGGCATGCGCATTCTTCAACTCTGCCACAAACCCCCACGTCCGAGCAAGGACGGAGGATGCAGGGCCATGGATGCCATGACCCGCGGGCTGCTGGCCGATGGTCATGAAGTAAAATTGCTCTCCATAGCCACGGAAAAACATCCCTGGTGCGCCGAGGAAGTGGAACCCGATTACATCGAGCAGACGGGCATTGAAACGGTTCACCTCGACACACGGGTCAATCTGGTGGACGCTTTCGCCAATTTACTGACAGGCGACAGCTACAACATCAGCCGATTCCACGCGCCTGAATTTGAACAGTTGTTGGTGCACGTATTGCAACGCCAAGTATTCGACTTGGTGATTTTTGAGAGCTTGTTCACCGCCCCTTACCTGCCCCTTGTGCGGCGGTACTGCGATGGCCCCATGGTCCTGCGGGCTCACAACGTTGAGCACCGAATATGGGAATTGATGGCCACTGAAACCGAGGCATTCACCAAACGAATGTACCTGCAGCACTTGGCCGAACGCTTGAAATCGTACGAGGTCAATGCGCTGCATGATTTTGATGCCATTGCAGCCATTTCGTCAAAAGATCAAGCGGACTTCAAGGCGTTGGGGTGCTCCTGTCCAGTATTCACCTTGCCCGTTGGACTTGACCAGGAAGAATTGCCTCCGGCAGCACCTGGGCCAGTTGATCATGTGTTTCACATCGGGGCGATGGACTGGGACCCAAACGTACAGGGCGTTCAGTGGTTCTTGGACCACGTGTGGCCCACGGTGTTGCGCGAACTCCCTGAAGCCCAATTGAAACTCGCGGGACGGAAATTCAACGCCCAATTGGACGTGTATCGCACCAACACGACTGTTTTGGGAGAGGTCCCAAATGCGTGGGACGTCCTTTGCGATTCTGGGATCATGGTCATCCCCCTGCGTTCGGGCAGCGGGATGCGCATCAAGGCAATTGAGGCCATGGCGGCCGGACGCCCTGTGGTCTCGACTTCACTGGGCATGGAAGGCATCCATGGAGAAGACGGAACACACTTTTTTATTGCAGATGACGCAAGTTCTTTTGCCCAACGCATCATCGATTTGCACCACAACCAGCGACAGGCACAGGAAATGGGAGAAGCAGCACGCGCGTTCATCGAGGCTGAATTTTCCAATCA
>CAXREW010000084.1:0-11406 GCA_964229455.1 Flavobacteriaceae bacterium
TTGGCCGTGAGTTGATGGAGCACGTCATTCCATTATTGGTAGAAGGCGATCGCGATGGCATCCTCGACGGGGCGAGCGAGACTACGTTGGAAGGGGAGTTGAACGCGCCCTTTGCCTACCTCGCGGATTATGCCCGAAGCGGCCTATCGTAATGTTCCTTTGGTGCTTCAGGCGCACGTAACATTGGTGTCGGAATTTGCTCTAACTTGTTGACGAACCGATTTGGACCAATCATGACTAAAACTTACGCCTGCATGGTTTGCGCTATGGTCGCCTTCCTTGCTACTGCTGAAGCGCAAATTGAATACAACTGGCAAAATTCGAAAGAGGGTTGGGTTAGCGCTAGTGAGCCAAATTTGGGATGTGTTCTTGTGGCCGAGCCTAATGCACTTGCAATGAAGGCCTTCAATCAAACACCTGTCATGCGCAGTGGAACGTTACAGGATGATCTCGGTATTGACGCTACCACGTACAATCGGGTAAAGGTCAGTTTGAAAAACACAACGTCTTCAGGAAATCCCAATGCTCGATTGTTCCTCTATGCGCCTGGAACCAATACAGCGACGTGCAATTACAATTTTGCAGTGGATACGATGATGGTTGATTTTCAAACGTACACCATAGCTTTGGATGAATCCCCGACGAATGGTGTTTTGGAAGGGTCAATCGCACGCTTCGGTCTTAGGGCACCATGGGGTGTTGCCAATGGCGATACAATCTATTGGGAATCCATGGTTGTGTACAATTCGTTCGGATGTACGGATTCACTTGCGTGTAACTTTAGTCCGTACGCTGAGGAAGAAGATGGTTCATGTGTTAATCCGGGAAACCCATGTGACGACGGAGATGACGCAACCACAGACGACGTGATTGATGAAAACTGCGAATGTGTTGGACAACCCATTGTAAATATTGAGAATTCGCCAAAAGGGAGTATGAACCTCACGCTGTTTCCCAATCCCGTTGCAGGTCAGTTCCGAGTTGAGGCTGCGTCACAGATTGAAGAAGCGGAAGTGTACAACGCGACCGGCAAGCGCATCGCTGTTCTGCAGCCCAATGCTGCATCATTTACGGTGGATGCCGCCAGATGGCCCATTGGCAATTATTATTTACGCGTGGTTTATGCCGACGGTTCGGCAGGTCACGAAGGCTTCGTTGTCGTTCGTTGAATGGCTTGACTGATACCGTTAGAATGGATCGTATCCATTTGCACAGCGAGTGTTTGGGATTGATTCTGTTCTGTGGGTTTATGGTCGGTTGCCAAACCGAAAAGCAACCAAACAATGGAACCAACAATCACCGGAATGTCCTTTTCATTGTTGCCGATGATCTGAATTGTGATCTCAGCACCTACGGTCACCCTGTCGTACAGACGCCACACCTGGATGCCTTTGCCAACCGTGCGGTTGTGTTTACAAATGCCCACGCCCAGTACCCCCATTGTGGGCCATCGCGGGCGTCAATGATGACGGGATTGTACCCAGATCAAACCAAGATTTTTCGAAACAACACCTACATCCGTGATGCCATTCCGGATGTGATTACACTGGGACAACGATTCAGGCAAAGCGGTTATCGCTCCATCCGAATCGGAAAGATATTTCACTACGACAATCCCAGTGCAATCGGTACAGCTGGTATTGATGACATTTATTCATGGGACCAGACCATTCATCCCTATGGAAGGGATAAACGGGAAGAGTATAAAATCAACACACTCACGCCTCGAAAGTATGGAGGCACCTTGAGTTGGCTTGCTATGGATGGGACAAGTGAGGAGCAAACCGATGGGATAGGAGCGACTGAGGCTATGGGAAAACTTGATGAACTCGCAGCGTCCGGGGAACCATTCTTCCTGGCTCTGGGGTTTTACCGTCCGCACACTCCATTCGTGGCTCCAAAGCGGTTTTTTGCTCAATACAACCCGGAGCACATTGACATTCCTGAAACCCCTGAAGGTTACCTTGAGTCCCTTCCAGAACGCGCGCAGAAATCGATTCGTCGCAAACAAAATCCAACCGATCTCGAAGCAGAACTTGCGCAAGAAATCAAGGCGGCTTACTTCGCAACGGTGTCTTTTGTAGATGAGCAAATCGGCCGGGTCCTTCGTAAACTCGAAGAAACGGGTTTGGATCAGAATACGGTGGTTGTGATTACATCGGATCATGGGTATCACTTAGGTGAGCACGGTCATTGGCAGAAAGAGACGCTCTTTCAAAATGCGACCCAGGTGCCTTTATTGATGTACGATCCGAGGTCAACCCATTCGGGGTCAATGAATGACGTCCCCGTTGAATTAATTGACATCTATCCGACGTTGATGGAACTGACGGGTATCACTCCGCCTTCATTCCTCGCCGGGCAGAGCTTAGCGTCGATCTTAACATCCAACATCGATGACATAAACGACCTTGATGCACTGCATCAAAACGCGCTTACACAATGGGGAAGTGGCCATTCTCTTGTTGACGCACGTTACAGGATTACACGGTGGAATGGCGGGGATGAGGCGGAATGGGAATTTTATGACCGTGCGGCAGATCCAGCGGAGATGCGCAACTTAGTTACAGAAGGGACGGCGCCACACCCGTTTGACTCCCTTCGGGTGATCCTAGAATCACGAGTCGCAGAGGCCCGGCAAAAGCCTCAAGGATTGGGGAGGCAGTTTGCCAATGCTCAGCCTGCTTATAAGGCACCCAACATTACGCCCGGCGACCAATTTGATGAGCAAGGTAGGCAGACCTACCTCAAACCAAAATCAGACTGAGGAATGCCGTGGGGAAAGGCGGAAATAAGGACAGCGTTCTGCATGAGTTTGTTGAGTACAATGCTTGTTGCGTGCAGAGGTGAGCAGGGTGCTGTTGAGGAACGGCTTCGGCCGAATTTTCTTTTCATTTTGGTCGACGACCAGGGCTGGAACGGCACTTCGGTCGAGATGATTGAAGGGGATTCCCTCTCACGCAGTGACTTTTTCGAAACACCGCATTTGGAAGACCTTGCGGATTCTGGTATGGTTTTCTCGCAGGCCTATGCAGCCGCTCCCGTTTGTGCCCCTTCGCGCTACAGCATTCAGTTTGGAAAAACGCCAGCACGGCTCTCCGTAGTCCGCGTAGGGATGAATACCGATCATGTTCGGCACGAAGCACTGTTGAGCATCCCAAAAGCGCTCGTTGCTGTCGATAGCAACTATGTGGCAGGTCATTTCGGTAAATGGGGAATGGGAAGCCATCCCAGCACCCTAGGCTATGCGCACAGCGATGGCCCAAATCAAAACAAAGAAGGCGGATTTGTCAACGACAGAAGCCAGTGGACGGTTGAACCTATGGAGGATCCCAAGCAGATTGGGGCGTTGACTCGATCTGCATTGGAGTTCATGGCCGAGGCCAGCGCGTCGCATCGTCCGTTTTACTTGCAGGTATCGCATTATGCTGTGCATGCATCGATTCAGGCAACGCCGGGACAAATTGAAGCGTTCGAATCGAAGGCTGCAGGTGTGCGGCATGTGGACACTGGCTTCGCAGCGATGACGGCTGATTTGGATGCAGGACTCGGCGCATTGATGCGTGGATTGGATTCATTGGGCTTGCGGGACAACACCTACATTTTCTACATGTCTGACAACGGTTCTGTACCCAATATCCCCGGGGCCAAGCCTTACACACGCAGCCTCAATTACCCATTGAGCCGGGGCAAATGGGATGCCATGGAAGGAGGGATTCGTGTACCGTTGGTGGTCTCTGGACCCGGCATCGCCAAAGGCGTCTATTGCGACCAGCCGGTTTCCGGATGTGACATCTTGCCTACGATTTCCCAATTGGCCGGACGGTTCATTGGAAGCGATTCGACGCTGGACGGAGGAAGCTTCCATGGTCTGCTTTTCGAGGATGAAGAAGCCACAGTAACACGGCTGACGGATGGACTGGTATTTCATGTGCCCTATCGCAATGGCATCGCCCTGAAACGGCCCCATTCTGCGATACGCCAAGGCGACTTCAAACTCCTGAAATTTCAAGACACGGGGGAAACCTACCTCTATGATTTGAGCGTTGATGCAGGGGAGACCACCGACCGAACCGCACAATTTTCGCAAACTTCAGAAGCGTTGGAGCGGCACTTGGATGCTTACCTCCATAGCGTCAAGGCGCCGAAATGGGCAGAAGGCATCACGTGGAAGGAGCATCCGTTGGAATCGTTTAACTCCCACCATTGAATGCTATGAGGATGTCCGTGCTTTCAAGGGTTTGTGCAGCTGCAATGTTGGTGGTTGGATGCAGTAATCCGGAGAAAAACGAAGTCACACCAGCAGAGATGCCCTTGAAGGACGGTCCAAGCGCGATGGTCCCCGTGCCGGCTGGAGATTTTTGGATGGGTGCAAACGAAGATTCGCTTGCTCTTGCTCGAGAGTACCCGCGTCATCGGGTCCACGTTGATGCTTTCCTGATGGATGTGCATGAAGTGACCAATGCGGCGTTTGGCGAATTCGTCGCTGCAACTGGATACCAAACAGTCGCCGAGCGCCCCCTGAACTGGGACGAATTCAAACAACAACTCCCCCCCGGTACTCCTAGGCCGAGCGAGGAATATTTTCTCCCGGGTTCGATGGTTTTCACAGCCAATCCAGCAATTTTCAATTACATCGACTATTCCCAGTGGTGGTCGTGGGTGCTGGGAGCGGATTGGCGTCATCCGTTTGGACCGGATAGCGACTTGGAAGGGCTTCAAGATCACCCCGTTGTTCATGTGGCTTATGAAGATGCAGTCGCCTACACAAATTGGCTCGGTAAGCGACTTCCGACTGAGGCAGAGTGGGAGTGGGCCGCCCGCGGCGGGTTGTTCGACAGTCCGTTGCCGTGGGGAAATCAAGGAATAGAAGAAGGTGAGCCCCACTGTAATACCTGGAATGGGACCTTTCCAACTTCAAATACTGAGTGGGATGGGTTTGTGGGTACGGCACCGGTGGGGAGCTATGAGCCGAACGGCTATGGAATCCATGACGTTGCGGGAAATGTTTGGGAAATCTGTTCGGATTGGTATGACGAAAGCCATTATTCCTCCTACTCAGTTGATTCGGTTACCCAAAATCCGCGCGGTCCAGAAACGTGGCGATATCCTCCTGAACCGCATGACCCGAAACGCGTCATGCGGGGCGGCTCATTCTTGTGCAATAGGAGCTACTGCGCGAGTTACCGCGTTTCAGCACGCATGCCATTTTCAGCCAGTACCAGCATGAGTCACATCGGATTTCGCTGCGTGAAAGATTTGGAGAAAGAGGAACATGTACGGTAAGTGTCAAAATGGGAGCGGTATTTTGCGACTATCGATTGCTGTGCGTATCATTCAGTGTGAAACGCATGTTGACGTACTCGATGGTTTATGCCCTTGCGTGCATGCTTATGCCATTCGGACTGGCGGCTCAAGAAAGCCCCGGTGAGCCCATTTTTACGAGCAATGTGATTCCGGAAAAGTCGCCGGCCTCATCCATTGAATTCAGCGGATTCTATCGGTTTTATCTCTATGGCAGGAATCAACATGAAACCTTTCCCAACAATTCAGGAAAAACCCTAGCGCTCATAGCGGGCGACTTGTACCGTGAACCGATGCTATTGCTGAAGTTAAAGGGGCTCAGCCGAGAACGCATACGGTTCTCTGCTGATTTCATGATCAACAGTATTTACAAAGGGAGTTCACAGGCGAACCAATCGCTTACGCTCGACCTCGGTTTGAACCTTGAAACGACATTTTTGACGGATTACGGTCGCTTTCGCCTTCGATCGGGTGGCGTCGCTTGGTACCGACAGAGTCGATTGACGGTGTGGGGCAATCGCTCGCTAAATCGCATGAGCCTTTTCGAGCGTCGGCCTCAAACCGCCGTCGATGCCGAGGCAGGACAGCGCTACGAGCGCTACTATGCAAACGGATTGATTGATGAAGGGGTTCGGTATGGAAGCCGCGCATTTCAGGGGATATTCCTCGAGGGCAAACGACTGCCAATGAATTTCTCCTTCAAAGGGGTCATCGGGAAGAGCAATTTCAACCGTTCCGTTGAGGAGGGTAATGACAATTTCACGGCGTGTGCCCACCTGCAGAATGAGCTGAACGATTCGCTGAAGATTTCCTACAATTTCTTGCAATCATTCCGCCGAGAGTCTCCCGTTTCGGCTGATTATCAGCAGTATTCGATATCGACGGGTGAAGTGGTTTACCGGTCGAAACACTGGACGGCTCAATTGGAAGCGGGCTGGGGACGATTTGCTAATTCCCACTACGATTTGGGAGGCGGTGAAGCGGTCTTGTTCAATTTGCGAACGAATAAAAACCTTCGGGTTCCATTGACGTTTCAGCTGTACCGGATTTCTCCCCAATTCGTCAATGTCACCGGGAATTTTTTGAATACGACGGTGCTAGAGGTATTCCCAAACATTGCAGGCGTGGGAGCTACCATTCGAACGCCTTACCAGGGTCCGATGGTGGGGCTTCAATCACCCGCCAACAACCGGCAAGGGGCATCACTCAACTTCGAATGGACTGCAGGCCGATTGAAGTTGAATGCGGGAATGGGCTGCTTTGCAGAAATAGACAGCACAGACAATGGGCTGACGTACTTGCACAACGTCAACGGACAAATGCTGGCAAGGTTGTACTTGTTCGGACAACGTTGGGGTCCTTATAACGCACTGAATTCCAACTACCGAGGCACCTATGAGGAGGTAAATATTTTTGAGGAGGACGGGATAACACCAGCTCGTCTGCGAAAGTTTTTTAGTGTAGCGGAGGTCCAGGCAAAGTGGAAGTCTGCGTTTGAACGCCGCAACATTTATGTGTTCGCCCTTGGACGCGTGAATACGTGCCAGCCTGAATTCAATCCAGTGCCCGTTTTGGATGATAGAGCGCTACTCCGTCAATACAGTTCTGAGATCGACGTTTGCTTCGAATGGAACAGCAGAACGGTTCTCGTTATGAATTATGGTGTAGAACGCATTCGAGGAAATCAGCGAACGGATGTAGGGGATAGTGGTGATCTTTTGGCTCGTAAACAGACGAGTCGCTTGCTGGGGTGGGGCATGGATTGGAGCCTGTCGAAAAGAGCGACCTTGTTTCTGCGGCACGCCCATTACCGTTACTCAGATCCAAATTTTTTGGAAAACAACTTGAGCGGAACAGAGTCGACCCTTGAAATAAAAATGATGTTTTAATGATGATTCGACCCAAAGGACTCTTTCTCGTTTCGTTTTGTTTGTTGATGAGCCTCTGTAAAGCCCAGGAGCGGCCGACTGTTTGGTTTGATGGTTTGTCGCGTTCGTTGTTTGCGCGGGATGCAATGGGAGCAGCTAGCCCAGTGGATTCAGTGTCTGAACGGAGCACGTCTGCAGGATACAATTTACTGGATCTAAACGTACACGTGAACCCGACGTCTGACATGGAGGTCATGGCGCAATTGCGTGTGCGCAACGAGCTAGGAGGGTTTTTCGGGACCGGTACGACGGTAGATGTTCGGCAATTGACGTTGCGCGGTACCATTGACAACAAGATTCGTTACCAAGTCGGAGACATGTTCTTGCGCCAAACACGCTTTACGCTATTCAATTCCGCATCAGATGCGGAGGTGTTGAGCGCCGGTTTTCAGCCGTATCGGGATGTCATTGATTATGAAAATTTTTATGGAGACAACCGATGGCGATTGCAGGGACTGCAAACGGATTTTTCTCTTCAGTTTGCTCGGTTTATTCGAACGCTGGCAATGGATGCATTCATTACACGCCCAAGGGGGTCGGTGCTGACTTCAAGTGGCACCTATTTGAGCGACCGGTTGCTTGGTGGAGCTTCTGTCGTAGCCGACATCACGAAGCAGTGGCAACTGGGGCTCCACCACGTGAATTTGTTTGAGGTGCCGAACTCGGGCACGTTGGATGTCGCTGTTCGCAATCCCGTGCATTGTGCGGTGGTGCATCATCAGCAAAGCGGGGAGCGGTGGATCCACGAAACAACTTTGCATGCCGGAACATCCAATCGTGCTTGGGTATTTGCGGCTGAGGACCAAAACGACTTGACGAGTTCGGGGGCATTTTGGGAGCTGGACTCTCGACACGAATCGAGAGATTCGCTCTGGAATTGGAATGTTGGGTACCGCTACGTTGAACCTGAGTTTCGAAGCGCTGCGGCGCAGACACGCAGGTTGGATTGGTCAAGCGCAATGCAGCCTTCGATCTTTGCAACATACACCAATGATCAGCTCGCAAGGCGCTTATCGGTTTTCGATTTGCTCGTTGATCCGCTTTTGTACAACCAAGCTCTGGCTCCTCAGCTGATGCAATTCAATCCATTCTTGAGCAACGTGAGTCCTTATAGCGACGCGACACCAAATCGCATGGGTGTCTTCGGAAGCCTCGAATGGGGGGGGATGAAGAAAGCGGTCAATGCGGCCTTGAACCTCACAGCACTCTCGGAAGTAATTGGCCAAGGAACTGAAAACAGGAGGCGGTTTGGTCGAGCGGAATGCCGGGTCCACTGGGCGGCTCCGAACCTTCTGAATATTGAAAAGGGGGTGGATGTGACGTTCCATTCAAAAGCAGAGTTGACGCGTCGAGATGGCAATGAACTTGAGGAATTGGACTTGCGCTCGATCCAGTCTTCTATGGAATTGAAGGCGGGGCTTTCAGATGCGCTGACCATTCTCGCGTCCGCATCCAATTGGACGGCCTCCGGCGAGGAATTCCTTTCCATTCGTGATGCGTATGGCAACTTGTTCAATTTCGAAGCTGTGCAGGTCGACCGTTCGGATTGGATTTTCGCCTCGGGATTGTCGTATGAATGGAGCAAGCATACCTACGCATCCATTCAGTACCAATGGTGGGGCGCTAATGATCGGGATGGAGCCATCTCCGACTTCCAATACCAGCGGCTCTTTTTTATCTTGACGATTGACTTATGAGAAATCGATTCATCCTCCCTTCTCTAGCTGTCTGTGCTATTTTGGCGCTCTTTGGCTGCGTAAAAGATGGTTACGAAGGCCCATCATTGAATGAGCTGTTTGGTGAATTTGAAATCATCGATTCCCTCACCCTCTCAACGACCAGTCCGGATTTCGCCATTGACGAGACCGTTGAATTTTCGGCAACGTTCAATAAACCGGTCAACTGGCAGTTAGAGATTCAAGGATTGTCATCGGGAGGTTCGAAGGCCTTTAGCGGCTTCTCTCAAGCCTTGGATGATGGCGCAGTGGTTTGGACCGGAACCTCCTCGAGTCTGCCATTTTTTGAGCTCGAAGATTGTGCGGTGGCCTTGATTATTGCAAACGAAGGCGTGTTATTGCACGATACACTCAGCATAACGGGCCTCGCGAATTTCGATGGCATTCGGGTGGCAGATTTCGACGCAGGACTTCCTGAAGGGGCCTTGGTATGGAGGCAGGATGGAGGGAACATGACCTTTCAATTGGCCGATGATAATCCCTTGCTTGGTACGGGCTATTTCAAAATGGGGGGGAAGGTAGGATGGGATTGGAGCTTAGGATACATTGACATCCCTGTCGACTTCTCCGATGCCACGGTAACAGCCTCTGAGTTTTATCTCAACCTTGGCGTGCTCTCGGGCACGGTGGGAATTCCAGCGACGGATCAGTTTTTGAATGTCTCCATTTCCGAATCCGACGCGCCATTTGATGACAATCAAGCCAACAACGGTGCGGATGTTTTCGGTGCGGGTAACGAGGTGTATCGACACCAAATCCGACCCATTGATTGGAATGGATGGGAGTTCATCACCGTGCCCTATGCAGATTTTGAAGTCAAGCACGAAGGCGGCGATAATATCCGTACCCCAGGCGACATTACTGCAATTCGAATTGCATGCCAAGCCTGTCCGTTCAATGCATCTGCCGCTTGTCCAGAAAATGCCGATCGCGATGTACAGACGGATGTTGATTTCTTGATTTTTACAGAGTACTCGGACTTATTTGGCCAGGAATGAAGCACTGGTTTTGTATCGGTTGGGCTTTCATTGCACTCGCGGGCTGTTCGCAGTTCAATGCGGTAACGCTGTACAGTAACGACACGTCGGAAGTGCATCCTTTGGATTATTTCGACCAGGCGATAATTTTTCATGATTCACAAGCCAGTACTGTGACAGGCTTGCGGAATACGACGTGCAAGGAAGTGCGATTCGAACAGGGCAATAGTTTCGGCGGGGAGGACCACATGAGCATTGAGTGGGATGCAAGCCGGGGGTGTAAATTCATCGGCATCCAGATCCCCTGGGCCAGTTATGCAGCTAAGGATTTGACACCGCTCTTGGATTGCGCGGCCATTGAAATGGCCATCCGATTGGAGGAAGGCTCATTGACCAACATTCCCATGTTTTTTGGTCTTGTCGATTACGCCGGACGGCAATGCATGACCAAAATCAATTTCCTCGGGATGGATGATGGCGTGTTGGATACTTCATGGCGAAAGGTCCGCATCCCGCTGCATGCGTTCAATTACCAAAGACGGGGCGTGAACATGGCCAATATCAAGGAGCTCAAAATTGAATTCCAACGAAGCGGGCATGCCCACATCGATGAAATCAAAATCGTCCGCCACGAGCATCACTATCCAATTGAACCGGATTATTCAACCATTATTGTCTCCGGATTGCCCTTGAACATGGGGACTGCGCCCGAGGAATGGTGGGGCATCAATCCTCGCTACTCGAGCAGCTTTCTTTTTGGCGAGGACCAAGAAGTCGCTGGCTCCGATGAGGTGAATCCGATGAAAATTCAAGCAGACGTGAATACCGCTTTACCGGACGCATGGGACCAGTTTGGCGTTTCATTTTCAGATTGGAAACGAGTAGATCTGGCATCGTTACACACCACCGCGGCATTGAGCTTTGACCTGATGTGCGCGGAGATGCCGGATTTGGTGATTTCCATTCATGCGTTCTCGGGGCAGCGGCGTCAAGTTCGGACAAAACTTCAGAGCCATCACCTTGTTGCTCGAGGCGAAAATCAATTCCGGGCATACATTCCTATCCGGTCTTTTCCGGACTATGAGTCATTGGATTGGTCTGCGCTGAAGGAGGTGCGATTCCGAGTTGAGGAAAGTGCTCGTTTCGACTTTGACAACCTCAGGCTCATCGAATTCAGAGGAACCCCCAAAAACCCAGTGGCGTGGAAAGGATACGAGTGAATCATCCATTGCGCATTGTTCTGTTGCTGCTGTTTGCTCTTGCGGCCGTGCGAGGAAACGCCCAAACCGCCCATGTCGAAGTCATTCAGAATGAATCGGGATTCCAGCTGTTGCGCGACGGCGAGCCCTACTTCATCAAAGGGGCGGGTGCCAAGGATCATTTCGACTTGCTAAAATCATCTGGGGCGAATTCCATTCGGATTTGGAGCACGGGCCGAGTTGATCTGCTCGATTCGGCTGC
>CAXREW010000085.1:0-7881 GCA_964229455.1 Flavobacteriaceae bacterium
GGGATCGGCTGCTTGCCCTGCATGACCCGCTTCATGTACTTCTGCTGCGTTCGGTAATGCGGACCCAAATCGAGGTAATGCAAAAAGGCATCGCGCTCGTGTCCTACGTCGACAAAGGCAGCGTTGAGACTGGGCAATACCTTCCTGACTCGGCCCAAGAATATATCTCCGACCGCGTATGCTTTGTCTCCCTGATCGCGGTGCAACTCAACGAGCTGACCGTCCTCTAACAAAGCTATTTCCACCTTTCCTGAGGTGGAATTGATGACCAATTCTTTGCTCACGCAGGAATCGGATTAGCGCATAGAAGCAATGCATTCACCGGGGAAAATCCCCGGCGAACCCTTACTTCTTCTTGTGACGATTTTTGCGCAATCGCTTCTTCCGCTTGTGGGTAGCCATCTTATGTCGCTTGCGTTTTTTACCGCTTGGCATGATAAAGGGGTTTATTCGTTTGTTCCGGCAGGTGTGCCGAATTCTAATCGTGTGATGAAGTCCTGTACGCGGTTGGCCACAACTGTGTCCGGTGCGTAAGGTAAGTATTCGTTGTAGCGAATCAGTGCCGCTTCCGTTTTGCCCATCGCTTCATAGCAGCGAGCGGTGAAGAAGAGGCCGTTGGCATAAGTTGAATCTTCGCCCATGACGGTTTCAAAGCCCACAACTGCACGGTCGTAGGCGCCTTCTTCCATATCCAACATCGCCAATTGCCATGTGGCCTCGAGGTGACCTGGCTCCAAGGTAAGGGCCTCCGAGAAGCGCTCACGCGCCTTGTCCAGTTGGCCGCTTTGGACACCAAAAATGCCGAGCCAAACCACCGCGTCTACATTCGGCGGATCGGATTCGGCGAGGGCACGCAATGCAAGGATGCCCTCCATGGGGTTCTCGCCTGACACCCTTTGCACGGCAGCTTCAACGGGATCGCCCGTCGCAACCGCTTCTGTGGGCAGCGCTGTGAGCTGCTCAGCATCTGCGGACTTGCGCGGCAACCACAGTACGATGGCCACCAAGGCCACCCCCACTGCAATGGTCAAACCGATACCCGTCTGGCGATTCATGGTCTTAGTCGACTTTGACTTGCGTCTTTACGTTCTCGACGAAATCCTTCGCGGGCTTGAACGAGGGTATGTTGTGCGCGGGAATCTGGATGGACTTTTTGGCCAAAATGTTTCGGCCCGTCTTCGCCGCACGTGTCTTAATGACGAAGCTTCCGAAGCCGCGCAAGTACACATTTTCACCTCCTTCTAAACTATCACGTACTGAGCGCATAAACGCCTCTACCGTTGATTGAACGTCGTGTTTTTCCATACCGGTCTCCTCTGCAATCCGGTTTACGATATCCGCTTTGGTCATCTTACTTCCTAGGTTTGTCTCTCTGTTACTACTGTGGTTATCCCCGGAAAAGGGGTGCAAAAATAGGGCTATTCTGCTGAAAACGAAAGGGTGATGCAAGAGAATTTGGAAGGCACGGACGCAGCCAATTGGGCGGAAGGGCGACGCGCACTCATCGCGTGGTACCGAGCCAACCAGCGAGCGCTGCCCTGGCGAGAATCTCCGCACCCCTACGCGGTGTGGCTCTGCGAAATCATCATGCAACAAACCCGCATTGACCAAGGGCTGAAGTACTGGAACACGTTTATCAATACGTGGACCAATGTCCGCGCCCTTGCTGAAGCGCCGTTGGATGACGTCCTCAAAGCGTGGCAAGGACTCGGGTACTACAGCCGCGCGCGCAACCTCCACCGCGCGGCACAAACCATTGCGTTTGATCGTGGAGGCGTGTTTCCGGAGACGGCAGGAGAATGGCGGACAATCCCTGGCGTGGGGCCTTACACGGCTGCCGCCATTGCATCCATCTGCTTCAACGAACCCGTTGCGGCCGTCGATGGCAACGTGCTCCGCGTCATCAGCCGGTATCGAGACATCCATGAGCCCATTGACCGGCCCATCGGGCGCAAACAAGTGGAGGCGTTTGCTGCGGAGTGGAGTCATCCAACTGATGCCGGCACCCACAACAAAGCGGTGATGGAACTGGGGGCCCTCATCTGCAAGCCCACGTCCCCTCAGTGTTCCGAATGTCCGCTCGAATCCACCTGCCTTAACGCGCAACCTGTTTCAGGCGGAACACCGGTCGCTCCTATCAAACAAGGAAAAACCAAAGTCAAATCAGTCCAGCTGGTATTTCATGTGATCACCAACGGCTCCCATGTCTGGATGCGTCAACGCCCAGCGACGGGAATATGGGGCGGTCTGTGGGAATTTCCCTCCCAAGAATTGCCCCCTTCAGCGGAGCCCCCCTGCCAGCTGCCGGCGGCCGTCAACCTCCCCGCTGCGGCCGTTGAAAGCCGTACGGTGTGGGGCCAGCCATTTGAACATGTCCTCTCGCACCGCCGACTTCAATGCCGATTTATTGTTTGGCACATCAACGTCGAACCCACCCTTCAGCTGGGACAGTGGATGCCTTGGGACCTGGCTGAATCCAAAGCCCGACCTCGGGCGATTGATCGATGTTGGGAGGGTCTTGAAAAATCCTGCCGCGCATTGGGCAATCGCTAGCACAGCGTGCGTTACTTTTGAAGGATGGCAGGAATTAATAAAGCAATCCTTGTAGGCAACCTGGGCAAGGACCCCGAAATGCGCTACACCCCAAATGGTGTGGCCGTGTGCTCATTCCCGATGGCAACGTCGGAGACGTACAAAGACCGCAACACCGGCGAACGCATCACCCAAACTGAATGGCACAACATTGTCATTTGGCGAGGAATGGCAGAAACCGCGGAGAAGTACCTGCGCAAGGGCTCACAGGTGTACATCGAGGGCAAAATCAAAACCCGCTCTTGGGAAGACCAACAAGGTCAAAAACGCTACACCACAGAAATCGTAGCCGACGTGATGCAGTTGCTCGATCGCCCCAATTCATCGGGTGGTGCGGCGCAACCAACACAGGCAGCTGCCCAGCCCGCGCAACAAGCGCAACCAGTGGCACAAGCGCAGCCCGCTGTTCCTGCAGAGCGCGGCCCCCACAGCGCAGACGACCTGCCCTTCTAACCGGATAACGGATTCGTGGAGCCCGACTTATTTCCCATCCTTCGCGCCGTAGACGCGGGCAGTGCCGTGACCTGGGTGCCCTTCCTCATCATCGCCGGATTGCTGTTGCTTAGCGCACTGGTATCGGGGTCTGAGGTGGCGTTTTTCAGCTTGACACCCGCGGACATTCAAGAGCTGGAAACCGCGCGAGAAGCGGAACAATCAGCCGCGGCCGATCGCGTCATTGACCTGCTCAAAAAACCCGACCCCGATCGGGCTCCCCGCCATTTGTTGGCGACCATCTTGGTTTTGAACAACCTGACCAACATCGTCATCATCCTGCTGTCCACGGTGGCCATGGAACGGCTGTTCCCCGTCAATTCGCTGGAGCCGTGGGTGTACTGGACCTTGCACGTAGGTGCCGTGACGTTTCTGATTGTCTTGTTCGGTGAAGTGGTTCCCAAGGTCTACGCTACCAACAACCGCTTGCAATTCGCCCAGTTCATGTCCGGGCCACTCATCGTGGGGCGGCAAGCCCTAGCGCCGGTGTGGAAGCCACTCGTCCGACTAGGAAATTGGGTAAGTAAGGGCGTGGACGTGCCCAATGCCGACCTCTCGGCGTCCGACTTGGAGCAGGTGCTGCAATTGACAGCCGACGAAGACCGCACCGACGAGGAGCAACGCATCCTCGAGGGCATCGCCGCCCTCGGTACGAAGGATGCCAAGCAAGTCATGACCGCTCGGACCGACATGGAGTCAGTGAGCTCGGAAGAACAATGGGAACAGCTCCGTGCCCAAATCGTCGAATCAGGCTACTCCCGCATCCCCGTTCACAGTGGGTCGCAAGATGAAATCGTCGGCATCCTCCACATCAAGGACCTGCTCCCTCATTTGACCGAATCAGATGTCGCCTGGATGGAGCTCATCCGCCCCGTTTACTTCGTCCCCGAAAACAAAAAGATCGACGACCTGATGCGCGAATTCCAAGAACGGAAAACGCACCTGGCCATCGTCGTGGACGAGTATGGTGGTACGAGCGGCATCATCACCCTGGAGGACATCATGGAAGAAATCGTCGGCGAGATCGCGGACGAATTCGATGCAGAAGAAATTGCTTATTCACGGCTGGACGAACGCACGTTCATCATTGAAGCCAAAACCGCCCTCATCGACGTCTACCGCATTCTGGGCATTCCCGATGAGCCGTGGGAAGCCGCGAAAGGTGAGAGCGATACCCTCGGTGGGTTCATCACCGAACAAGCGGGCCGAATCTTGCGCAACGGTGAAGGCATGACCTTCGAAGGCGTTGAAATGAAAATCGACGCCGCTACTCCACGCAAGCTGCTGCGGGTCAAGCTGGTTCTTCCCGAAACCAACGTTGATGAGTAAGCTGTTCCGTTTCGGGTGCGTTTTGACCGTCGTACTGATAGCGCTGGCCGGTTGCGACGATCCGCCGGTCCCCAAGCCACGGGGATACCACCGAATTGAATTCCCGGCCTTCGACTACGCCCCGTATGCGCACCCGTGTGGAGTCTCATTTGAAGTGCCTGTTTACAGCAAAATAGAGCGTATCGAAGGCGGTGCTCCGGAAGCAGGTATTTGCTGGTTCAATTGCGCAGTTCCGAGGTTTTCCGCCAAACTCCATTGCACCTTGATGCCGGTGGACGACGAAGCGCAGTTTGCCTCGCTCCTCGAGGATGCGCATCAAATGGTGTTTTCCCATGAAATGAAGGCCGCGGGCATCCGTACTCAGCAGTTTGACTTTCCCGAGCGACACGTAAGTGGGGTGTTGTACAACTTGCAAGGCCCTGTGGCCAGCCCCATCCAATTTTTTGCCACGGACAGCACGATGCATTTCTTGCGCGGAAGCCTTTATTTCGATCACGCCCCAAATCCCGATAGCCTTCAGCCTTCGCTTGCGCACATTGAACAGGACATCGTCCACCTGATTGAGACGTTGGCGTGGACCGAATCAGCAACAGCACCATGAGCCGAGCATGCATCCTTGATTTTGGCAATACCCGGGTCAAATGGGCCCGGTTCATCGACGGCGAATTTGCAGGCATGCTGCAAGACGAAGCGGCGTGGGAAGCATTGCAAGATTGGAAGGAGGACGCCCGATGGCTCATTGCCGCCACCGGCCCCATGGATGAGAAGTGGAGCGAATGGGTGGAGACCCTGAAAGGCAACCAACCGGATACCGTGGTGCACCTAGAAAGTGCTGAAGGCATTCCTTTCCCATCATCGTACTGTTCCATGCAGACACTGGGATTGGACCGCATTGCCAATGCTGCGGGGGCTGCTGCCGAAGACGCGCAAGCCGATTGGCTGATCATCGACGCCGGTACATGCATCACCGCTGACCTCCTCGAAGGGGGAACATTTTGCGGGGGGTCCATTGCTCCGGGCATTGATCTTCGGCTTCGCGCAATGTTCGCTGGGACGGCAAGTTTGCCTTACCCAGAAGATTGGAGGGAACATGCCGCCGGAGGCATTGGCTTGGACGTGGGAGACGACACGGTAACATCCCTCCTCGCTGGAGCAGTGGGGGGAGCACAGGCTGAATTGACCGAGCGCATTCGCCGGTTTAAAAACGAAATCCCTTCCATTCGCGTTGCATTAACCGGTGGAGATGCGAAATTCTTGCAACTCCAAGCGGACTTACCGACTTTTGCCGACCCAAACCTCACGTGGAAGGGCTATTTCCACCTGTTGAATCGCATGCTGAACCATGACTAATCCCACCCCATCCAATGACCCGAAGTTAGGACGGTTGGCCCTCGTGGTTCTCGGGGTGGCCATGCTTTTCTCCATCCCGGGAACTGCTCAACAATCCGAGCTCTCGCCCTACTCTCGCTACGGTTTCGGATTGATTGGACAGCTTCAGCCCCCAGCATATGCTGGATTGGGAGGCATGGAAACTACCCTGCTCAATGGCTACCAATTCCAGCCCAACAACCCGGCTTCGGCGACCTACCTCAACCAGACCACGTTCCAAGCCTCGGGCATCGGCAACCAAATGCAGCTGAAGCAAGGTGATGCGACCGCCTCTGCGGCATTTGGATCTCCTGGACCTTTCGGCATCGTCGTCAAACGCAACAACGGCAAAAACGCACTCATCCTCAACCTATCACCGTACAGCAATTCGGGATATGCCATTTCCCGAAGCGACACCTACGATGGCATCGGATTGGCCAATGAGCGATACGAAGGCGATGGGGGACTGAGTGCCCTGAACATTGGGTGGGCCCGGGTCTTCAAAGGGTCCAAGTTCGTACAGGCCGGTAGCGACAGCATTCGCATCCAAAGCAATGCCCTTCACCTCGGCGTTCAAACGCATTACCTCTTTGGTCAAATCAGTCGAACCTCGACCCTCGACATCATCGACCCGACCTTCCTCGACCACCGCAACCGCTTCACGGCACAGCACCGCAGCGTTACCGCCAATGCTGGGATGGTCTACGACCAACTGCTGCACGTGCAGTACAATGACCGCGGCGATTTTGAGCAAAGCATTTCACTGCGCATGGGCGGTGTCTTCACCCCTTCTACCAACCTGCACAGCTCGTTGGTGAGCGTCGACGAGACGACCCAGACCCTGGGTGGCATTCCCGTCCCACTGGATACCGCATTTTACAGCGAGCGTCTCGACTACCGAGCACGCATGCCGCGTAGCCTCAGCTTCGGGAGCAGCCTCCACTTCGACCGTGGCGACGGGATGCGCATCGCAGCAGGAGTGGAATACAAAACGACAGCGTGGGATCAAGTCGCACCTGATTTTGCGCCGGAAATGCAATCCGATGGCATCGAATGGATGGCCTCCGAATCCATGCACCTCGGGCTCCAATTCAACCCCGGAAACCCCGAACAACGCCACCCGACATGGGGCAAGGCGACGTATCGGTTCGGTTTGAACCGCCAACTTCAGCCCTATGCCGTGGATGGCCACCAGGTTCAAACCCAGGCCATCACCGGCGGTTTCACCCTGCCCTTGGTCGGAAGCCGTTCCCTAAGCCGATTGCATTTCGGCACGGAACTTGGAGAACGTTCTACGCAAGAAGGTGCTTTGGAGGAAACGTTCATCCGGTTCCACTTCGGCGTCTCCCTGATGCCCTTCTTCAAGAACAATTGGCTGATACCAAGATTATATGATTGAAAAAACCAACACCATGAAATTGATCGTTCGCGGAATTTTTGCGTTGCTGATCTTGGCGCCCGCACTGGCAAGCGCTCAAGACCGCTATGGAAAGACAGAGGAACAGCAGATCCTGTGCAAGGAAGCCATCAGCGTTTACGTCAGCTACAAAAAGCAGAAGAACTACGATGAAGCCTACATCCAATGGAAAAAGGCGTGCGACGTGTGCCCTCCAACGGCGCGTGAAGGCATATACTCAGACGGCGTCCGTTTCTTGAAAAACGAACTCAAGAAGACAGAAGATGAGGACCGCATCCAGGCACTCCAGGACAGCATCTTCTTACTGTACGATCAGCGCATGGAGCTATTCCCGAGCACCAGCAAGAAGCCCAACAATGAGTGTCGAATCCTCGCCTACAAAGCAACTGATTACTACCGCTTGTACAAAAAGGATGGTGCGGCAGAAGCCAACGCCATGTTCAAAGAGAGCATCGATTGCTTGGGCGCTACGTCCTCGCCAGCTACCCTCAGCACCTACTACGTCACCTCATTTTACGCCATGAAGCGCATGGAAGATGACGCGGAAGCGAAGGCCAAGTTGGGCGAAATGCTCACGGAGTACCTGACCTTGATGGACTACCTCGATCGAGGCATCGCGGCGGCCACGGAAGCCGGCAAGGCGGATGACGTTGAGGACTACGAAAAGGCCAAGGGAAACCTCG
>CAXREW010000086.1:0-4336 GCA_964229455.1 Flavobacteriaceae bacterium
CCAGATTGGTTTGTCCCACGTGCCGCCCTCTGATGCGTCAATGGTTGACGTGTCCGCTTCCCAGCGCGCAACGTCAAATTCCGGAAAACCTAGCCAATCATTGTGCGCCATGAATCAAAAGTACAAAACCTCTGTCCCCCATTCACGGCCAACACGCGCCCTTCAGCCGTACCTTGACTCCATGGAAAACCCGTTGACTTGGGAGGAATTTGAGCGTGTCCAGATGCACGTTGGCTTGGTGTTGGAGGCGTCCGAGTTTGAAGCGGCTCGAAAACCGGCCTACATCGTGATCGTAGACTTCGGACCGGAAATCGGGATACGCAAGACCTCAGCGCAAATCACCGACCGGTACCACCCTTCGGATCTCGTCGGAAAAAAGGTGGTGGCCGTCACCAACTTTCCACCGAAACAAATTGGACCCATTCAATCCGAATTTCTGCTGCTGGGCGCCTTGGACACCCAATTGGGGACGGCTGTACTTGAAGTACCCGAAAATGTCGCGCCCGGTACGCGCATCGCTTGACGTTTGTATTCCATCGGCATTCTGATGTAGCTTCGAAACGCAATGGAATGGAACAAAGCCGTCTTTTTGGACCGCGATGGGGTCATCAACCACGACCCGGGAGATTACACCCGGTCCTTGGATGAATTTCACGTATTGCCGACCGTGTATAACGCCCTTGCCCAATTGCAAAGTCAAGGGTATCTATTGATTCTCATCACGAATCAAGGCGGCATTGCCAAAGGCCAATACACCCACGAAGCTGTTCACGAAATTCACCGCCATTTCATTCAGTCATGTGCCGACAAGGGCATCGTGATCACCAACGTGTACTACAGCCCGCATCACCCTGATTATGGGGAAAGTTTGAGCCGCAAGCCCGGGGGGCTGATGATCGAAAAGGCCTGTGCACGGTACCGAATCGATCCGGGTGCTTCCTGGATGGTTGGCGACAAAGTCCGCGACATTGAAGCCGGCGAAAATGCGGGAGTTCGCGGCATTTTGATGCCGGTGAATGGAGACCTCCTCGATTGCGTTCCTCAAATGCTGGACTCCCATGTTTGACAGCATCGAATGGCAGCCAGAACGTCGCGAGAAATACATCGTCAACGGTGCGTTGTGTGACGCGAGCGCATTGCCCCATGCTGCGCACAATCGGGCCTTTCAGTATGGCGACGGGTTTTTCGAAACCATTCGCGTGTGCAATGGAATTCCCCAGCACCTGGACCTTCATTGGAACCGCGTCGAAAAAAGCCTCGAAGCCCACAAAATCGAGAAACCATCCAATTGGGGTCTGCAAGCTTGGCAAGCCTCACTCGAATCGCTTTGTCAAGCCAACGGTGTGAAAGCAGGAGGACGCCTGCGGGTTTCGTTTTTCCGAATGGCCGGTGGTCGCTACACCCCGCAAACCAACGCGTTGGAATGGGTCGGAGAAGTAGAGCCGTTGGACAGCAATGCGTACACGTTGAATGAAAATGGCTTGGCCGTCGACGTCTATCCCGACATGAAAAAGCTCAACGGACCTCTCGCCAATTTCAAGAACACCTCGGCGCTGTTGTATGTCCAAGCCAGTCTGTGGGCGCGCGAAAAAGAACTGGATGACGCGCTCATTACCAATACATCGCACAGCATCATTGAATCCACCCGATCAAACCTCTTCTTGGTGAGCAACCGCGTGCTCTACACCCCTGGCTTGGAAAGTGGCCCCATCGGTGGAGTGATGCGAGCAGCCGTCATTAACCTCGCCCTCGAAGAAGGCTTCAAGGTCTATGAGTGCAATATTTCACCTGGAGAAATGCTGCGAGCAGATGAGTTGTTTTTGACCAATGCCGTGCGGGGCATTCAATGGGTGGCCAGTTACCGCACCAAGCGGTATTTCAACACCACGTCGAAGTCGTTGATTGAACTGCTCAACGCCCGTCTGAAATCCTGACCCTAGGGTCAAGCCAACCGTAGGCGACGTCCACTGCGATGTTCACCACCACAAAGGTGACCGCAACGACAGTGACACAGCCGAGCACTACCGGTAAGTCACTCTGCTCGAGCGCGCGGAACATCAACATGCCCATGCCCCGCCATCCAAAGACGTACTCGACGAAAACGGCACCGGCCAGCATGCTCGCAAACCATCCGGAAGCGGCCGTCAACACCGGGTTGAGGGCGTTGCGCACCACGTGATGCGTCAGCAGCCGAAATGAAGAAATGCCTTTGGAACGGGCTGTACGGATGTAGGACATGTTCAACACGTCGACGGCACTGTTGCGGGTCAGTTGAATGACCACTGCCAAGGGCCGAATGCCAAGAGTCAATGCCGGCAAAATCAAGTGATGCCACGCCAGCTGCGGACCATCAAAGGGATGCACCTTCCACAGCCCACCCGTCATCGGCAATCCCGTCCACTGGTGCCAAACCGATCCAAACAACCACGACACCAAAATGGCCATAACGAAAGAAGGTGCACTCATCCCCAGCGCTGCAAATCCCAACACCCACCGGTCCAACGCACTGCCCGGCACCATCGCCAAGCCAAAGCCGACGCACCGCCCCAGTGCCATGGCCCACCCCATCGCCGTCAAAGCGAGAAGCACCGTCGCGGGCAATGCATCCGCGATGGCATCAACAACGGGACGGTCCGAGACGTACGAATTGCCCAAATCCAATCCCGTCCATTTCAGCCCCGCGTGGTCAACCGTGACCGGGACAAATCCAGACAGAAAGGCTGCATAGCGCGCATGGAGCGGCTCATCCAAGCCAAGTTTGGTTCGGATTGCCGCAACAATTTCCTCTGATTCATTTTGACCCGCCAATTGACGTGCGGGATCGGGAGCCATGGCGAACAACAGGAAGACGAGTGTCAAGGTTCCCCACAACACACCCAATCCGTGAAGCACCTTTCGCCCCATTACTTCTGGCCTAACTCCTCCCAAGCCGGAACATCGCGCCAAGCCCATTTTTGTTGAACCACCCCGTCTTTGAGCCACACAATGCCCGGATTCGAACGCACAACGATCTTCAGCTCGGTTTGATCGCAAGTAAACATACCGTACGTCACGCCGTGCTCCTCCTGGAAGGCGCGGTTTTCCTCCCATGGTGCATTGGTCAAGCCAACGTTCATCCACCCAGCCTCTCCAGCGGTATTGGCCAAGGCATTCATTTCGGCCTGTTTCGACGTGTTCGCGTTTTCCAAATCTTTTGATACATAGAGCAGCACATTCCCATCGTAATTCAGGAACTCATCCGCCCGGTCATCGCCAAGGTGATCGATGATTTGGAAATCTAGGATGCGCGGCTCGTAACCATCGGACACCTTGACTTCTTTGCCATCAAAGGACACCGTTTCGTACGTGGACTTGAACCAAGGCTCATTATAGATCTTGAGCCAATCGCTGCTCAACACTACAGTATCCACGCCCGTGTTGACATTGCGGAAGGTGTACTCGGTCGCAAAAACAGGCCCCTGTAGCCCGAGTTCTTCGGCGGATTTGCGGTTCTCAATGATGCTCTCCCCCACGGCATATGCGCGGTAATCTTTGAGCGGCAAGTGGTTCAGGGTGTACACTTGAAAAGCGACACAGACGGCGGTTACACCCGCCGCCATGATCCATTCTTTGTGCGCGCTGTGGATGCGGGTTTTCAGGCCCTCTGCTACGGCATATGAAATAGCAGCGAATAAAACGGGGAAATTCCACTCCAACATGAGCTCACCGAACAGGTAGATCAACACCAGGCTCCCCGAGATCATGAACATGCCCGTTCGCTTGTCATTCAACCCAATGCGGTCGGTGAATGCACCCACCAAGATGGGCACAGTCAAAATCGACAGCACCACGTCTTTGATGAAGCTCTCATACGGCGTTAGCGGAATGGCGTTTCCAAAGCACCCGCACGCCAACACGCATTGGTTGTCAATTTCAACCAGCGCACCGAGTGCATCGGTAATCATCTTGGTGCCAAACGGGTCGCAGTTCGCCGTGTACCACGTAAGCCAAGTGAAGACTGCCATGATCACGCCCGTCAGGGTCGCAGTCAGCCGCGGCAGCGCACCGATGACCATGGCTACGCCGAGTAAGATTTCTCCCACACAGATGAACACAGCAAGCGGCAACGCCCATTCCGTCAAGCCAGGCAGGTTTAAGGCTCCCGGTTCAAAGTACTCTTCCAACTTGTACATGAAGCCCAACGCGTCGTTGGCCTTGATCAATCCCGAAACGATGAAAAGCGACCCCACGAGGAGTCGGCAAATCTTAATGATGGTGTTCCACATGGACGTGATTTTCATTCCAAATTAATTCGAACCGCGAAGTTGCCGCCTTACTCTCCCGTTAATTCGAGCAA
>CAXREW010000087.1:0-5520 GCA_964229455.1 Flavobacteriaceae bacterium
TGCTGACGGCCTCGCCAAACTCGTGGGTGCCAAGCCCAATGAAGTGGTCGCCATGAACGCGCTGACGGTGAATCTGCACCTGCTGTTGGTGAGTTTTTATCGGCCCGCCGGGAAGCGCACGAAAATCGTCTGTGAAGCCAAAGCCTTTCCCTCCGATCAATACGCCCTGGCGAGCCAAGTCCGCTTTCACGGCGGCGATCCGGCCGTTGACATCATCGAAGTGGCACCACGAGAAGGAAGCAGCATCATCGATGAAGGCGACATTGAGGCCATCCTGCGCGAACGCGGCGACGAGATTGCACTCGTGATGATGGGGGGCGTGCAGTATTTCACGGGCCAATGGCTCGACATGCCCCGCATCACTGCAGCTGCCCACGCCGCCGGAGCGCTGTGCGGTTTCGACCTCGCGCATGCCGTTGGTAATGTCCCGCTTGATTTGCACGCTTGGAACGTGGACTTTGCGTGTTGGTGCACCTACAAATACTTGAACTCCGGACCGGGTGCGGTGGCGGGCGCTTTTGTGCACGAACGGCACGTCGCCGATGGCACGGTGCCTCGTTTCGAAGGATGGTGGGGCCACAACGCCGAACGCCGATTCTTGATGGAGCCGGAATTCGACAGCATGGGCACCGCCGAAGCTTGGCAGATGTCCAATGCCCCCGTTTTTAACATGGCCATACACGCCGTCGCACTCGATCAGTTCACCGCGGCTGGTATGGACGCCTTGCGCGAGAAAAGCCTTCGGTTAACCGCATACCTCGAACGAGGAATCGCTGCTGTCGCCGGGCACAACAACGCACAACTGGAGGTCATTACGCCCGCAGATCCTGCGCGACGCGGGTGCCAACTTTCGCTCGTAGCCCATGGATTTGGACGCGAGTTGTTCCAAACGCTCACGGACGCCGGGGTGGTGGTCGATTGGCGAGAGCCCAACGTCATACGCATGGCCCATGTGCCGATGGACAATACCTTTGAGGACATCGCGCGTTTCGTGCACATCCTCAAGTCAGCCACCCAGCCGCATTGAATGGGCTCACAAACCGAACGTTAGACTTCAACCCTCATGCCTAAATCCTCTCGATTCGCTGTTTTTGGAATTGGCCGATACGGCCACCAAATCGCCTTGTCCTTGGCCGCCAAAGGCGCTGAAGTGTTCACATTCGATTCCGACCCTTCCCGCTCGGAAGCCATCAAAGACGAGGTGGCCCTCGCGGTGACCATGGACGCCAGGGATGCCCGAGCGCTGCAGGCCCAGAACGTGCAGGACATGGATGCCGCCGTTGTCGCCATTGGCGAAAACTTCGAAGCCACCATGCTGACGTCCATGAACCTGCTGGACCTCGGCGTTCCCCGTGTCATCGTTCGGTCGAGCGGCGACCACCAAAAACGCATCCTCACCAGTCTGGGCATCCGCGAGATCCTCACCCCGGAGAGCGAGGTCGCTAGCATCGTATCGGAACGCCTGATTCACCCCAACATCGGTGGTTTCTTGGAACTTCCCGACGACTACGAGATTGCCGAGATCCACGCCCCGCAGAATTGCATCGGCCGCACCTTGGGCAGCATCGACCTGACCAACCGCTACGAACTTCGCCTCATTACCATCCGACGGAAATTCGCCGCCGAAACAGACGGCGGAGAAGAACAGGAACACATCATCGGTGTCCCCAAAGCGGAGATGGTGATCCAAGAAACCGACACGTTGGTCGTGTTTGGAACGCTCAACGGCGTCAAGCGATTCCTCGAAATCAACTCGTAGTCTAGCGGATAATCCGCACCGAGCCAGCGGCTTGGTACCACGGACTCAGCTGCCCCGCGGGATCAGTGTAGTGGCGGTATTTCGCCTTCCATATGTACAAGTCATCCTGTACGTAATGCGTGCGATTTGGGCCTTGCCCGTGCCAATAGTCCCCTATGGAATCCGCCTCCCACACCAGGCTACCCCACCGGTTGTACAGCTTGAAATCCAACTGAACCAGGTTGCGCCCTTCAACGCGCAGCACCTCGTTCAATCCATCTCCATCTGGCGTAAACGCAGTTGGAATGAACAACAGCGGTTCAGAGCAAAAATCAATCACGGAAATGTACCGTTCGGTGGTGCATCCCAGCTCATTGGTCACGACGACACTGTACACACCCGGTCCATCAATAGAAAGTGACGGTAACGTGGAACCGTTCATCCATTGGTATGACGCATAACCGGCCGGGACACTCAGCTGATGCTGTACACCCGGGAAGTCCTCGAAACACAGCGCCGAATCCGACGGGAAGTAAAATTCTGGACTCGGCAATACTTCCAAGTCCAGCGTCGCTGTGGTGGTACACCCCCCTGCATCGGTCACTTGAACCTGCGCAGTGGTCGACTCATAAAAAGTCGTCGAGGCGGCATTCGAACCATTGGACCAAACATAATTGAACGGTCCGGTTGAGGCGTCGACAGGCGTCGCATCGATGAGCAATCCTGCGCTCGCACATCCTGTGGCAGAATCCGGCAATTGCAGCTCCGGGCCGTCGGTGAATATCACGGTGATGGCATCCGCATTGACGCATCCCTCCGGCGAGGTAACCGTGAGGCCATACGTACCCGATGCGGTCACGTCTAGCACGGGCAGCGTTGCCCCGTCCACCGTCCAATCGTACGTGTAATTCACCGGCAGCCCCGGGTCCAAGGTCACCGTCTCCTCCGAACAGGCCACGATGTCGTCGCCCAGTTCCATGTCTGGGAAGATCGAAATCAAGTCCACCTGGGCACTCGCTGTGCATGAAGCCCCCCCCAATCCAGATATGGTAGCAGTCACCGTATACGTCTGCGTTAGTTCGGTGAGGACCTGTGGATTGGGGATTGTTGCATTGCTCAATCCCGTCGCCGGCTGCCATTGCCAATCCATTGCATTAGCGACATCCACGGAAGCCTCCAATTGCCCACCAACAGTCGAGCACATGGCCACCTCTGCATCGATGATGACACTGAACACCGGGTACACCGTGATGGTGATCTCATCAACGTATACCGAGCCATCGGGGGCCACCATCTCCACGCTGTACACCGTGGTGTTTTCGGGGGCGATGGTCACCGACTGCGCGGAAGGATCGCTTACCTCATCGGCCGGACTCCATGCAAAAGTCCATTCGGCTACGTTGGTATTCGGATCGAACGCCAATACGTTGCAGTACATGGATACCTCGTCCCCAGAATCGGCGCAGTAGTAATTCTGCGATGTGGCGATGTATGGATCTTGGCACCACGCTGCGGTGAACAAGCCAACTGCCATAACCATGACAGCAGATAGCTGTCCAATACAGCGTGTTGTAATGCGCGAAGGGTTGTTCATTCTTCCGTGCCTTTCGTGTCTAGCGACCAATCCCATTCGACAAGCCAATTGGACCGGACGGTGGGTTGCTCCACGGGGTAAAAATACGGCTCAGCAGATTGGAGGTCATACGGTTTTACGTCTTGCCAGATGGAATCTCCATTCGCATCCCACTCATATCCCAACGTCAAAGAACCCGGCAGCACTTGCTCGAATGCCAATGTGGTGTCCCCTTCAACCCGGAATCGGCCGTCTCCCAATCGCACCCATCCAGCGCCTGGCACGTCCGTGAGCGACACAACCAAGGACCCAAAGTGATTTGCGCTGTGTGTTTTCCAGTTGAGCACCAGCGTGTCTTGATCAGCGTGCTGGCCTTGAAAGCGCAGACCCCCCGGCAAACACACCACACGGTAGTTCGCCTCATATGCTTCGTTCAACTCCAAGGTCAAGGTTCGCGTCAAAGCTCCCGCTTCCGAACCAGAGAAGGCCGCATCTGCAATGACCACGGAGTCTTGCAAAACTTGCAGGCTATCTGCCTGACCGACAAAAACGGCTCGATCAAATTTCCATTGCCGACTGCTCCGGGGTGCGGACTTGAGGGGGGGCTGCGTACGGGGTCGGAATGAGCGACTGATCGAAGCACGTGAAGGGCGCGCTTGTGCCGTATCAGCATCCGTTCCCCAGTTCCAAACGAGCTGCACTTCTTCGATGGGGGCGATGGCCAGCGCTTCACACCACACGAGCACACTATCGCCGTCCCGTTCAAAATCGACCGGTTCCGGTGCTTCGCTGATCAGTGCTTGCCAACTTTCTTCGATTCCGGCAGGGGCAGGTGCCACAACCCGGGCCATACCGGTAGAATCCACCCGACAGCTGGAAATTCTGCGCGGCGGCGCAGCCTCTTTTGTGTCATCCCCCAGCCATTGCAGGCTTGTATCACCTGCGGCAAAACGCATAGTATCCAGGGCCACGTATTCACCTTCATCCCATTGGTAGTTGCCGTTTTCGTCCTCCAGCGCAAAGCCCACGAACTGCCCCGGACTGAGGTAGCCGATAGAGAAATTACCTGTGGCATCCGTTTGCCCGAGCGCATCAGGACGTCGGCCCGCCCAGATGGAATCCCAAGCTGCAGGGGTTTGGTAGAGCATGACCCGCAGGTCCTTTTTACCTGCGCGGGTCATCCGATCCAGCACCTTCCCTTCTACGCGCATGGTGTCCAATTCGGGCCCGGTCGAAAAGGCCCACTTCAAATCCGACGCTGGATTGGATTCATGGAGGTCAACAATGGCCCCGCCAAACGCAAAAACATACGTTCGGTTGGCTTCGAACGCCTCTGGGTCGAACGTGAGTTCGACCGCCTTCCCACGCACCCTCCACTCTAGATTGCGCTCCAGCGGTGGCGAAACGACGAGCTGTTGGTTCGCATTGCGCAGCACCACGTATTCGTCGAATTCCATGGTCAGCTGTTCCGGACGGAGGTTGACCGATTCCGATGACGGCTCCACTCGAACAGGGAAGGGCGGAGTCTCATCCTTGGGCCCTCCCGTAGGTGCTGACACTTGAGCGCAGCCCGCTATCACCAGCACAACAAAGGCAAACAACGCCAAGCGAAAATGGGACCCTCTGCACTTCATTCCCAGGCGTTCCAATTCTCAGCCAACACATCCACCAATGGCGCGAGGCCGGTCACATCAGCTGCAGAAACATCGCCTCGCGTCGTGGAATCGATGTCAAGAACCGCCACCACCGTTTCGGCCACCACAATGGGGATGACCAATTCCGATTCGGTCAGGGAGCTGCAAGCCACATGTCCTTCAAACGCGTGAACGTCCGGGACCACTTGAACGGCTGCCTGATCCCACGCCGCAGCACAAACCCCTTTGCCGTGGTACAACCGCGTGCATGCCAGCGGACCTTGAAACGGCCCCAAGACCAACTCATCCCGGTTTGCATCGACGAGGTAAAACCCCACCCAATGCCAATCAAACGCCTCCATGAGTACGGCGGCGGTATTGGCCCAATTGGCCGTGCGGTTGGGTTCATCCCCTAGCAGCGCTTTCCATCGGTTGGACAGCGCCTTGGACCGTTCCTCCCGCGATGCTCCGGGAGCCAATGCAAGCGTCTCAGCCATGCGGCAAAGATACCGCACAAAACCAGCGCAGATTGTCATGCCAATGCCAAGGTTATGCCGCCGAGCCAGTTCAATCCG
>CAXREW010000088.1:0-9485 GCA_964229455.1 Flavobacteriaceae bacterium
ACGATTACTTCCGCTGCTACGACGTGCTTCTGGAAGTTCCAGGACGAGCAGTACCGAATCAACATCATTGACACCCCCGGCCACGTTGACTTTACCGTTGAGGTAGAGCGTTCATTGCGTGTATTGGATGGTGCTGTTGCCTTGTTCTGCGCCGTTTCAGGTGTGGAGCCGCAATCGGAAACCAACTGGGGTCTCGCTGACAAGTACAAAGTTCCACGCATTGGATTCATCAACAAGATGGACCGTTCAGGTGCGGACTTCTTCAACGTTGTCGGTATGATCAAGGACATGCTCGGTGCACGTCCTGTTCCATTGCAGGTGCCAATCGGGGCTGAGGATGACTTTAAAGGAGTGGTCGACTTGATCACCAATAAGGCATTCGTTTGGAACGAGGAGGACAAGGGAATGACCTGGGACGAGGTGCCGATTCCAGCGGACCTCGTCGACACGGTTGAAGAATACCGTGGTCTGTTGATTGAAGCAGCTGCTGAGCAGGACGAAGCCCTCATGGAGAAGTACTTCGAGGACGCAGACAGCTTGACTGCTGACGAAATCATCGCTGCGATTCGCAAGGCCACCATCGGCATGGAAATCACTCCACTCTTGTGCGGTTCTGCCTTCAAGAACAAGGGGGTCCAGACGATGTTGGATGCCGTGATGATGTACCTGCCTTCTCCGTACGACGTAGAGGCCATTGTGGGTACAGCGGTGGATGATGAAGAGGTAAAAATCGAGCGTAAGCCCGATCCAGACGAGCCTTTCGCAGGCTTGGCATTTAAGATTGCTACCGACCCATTCGTTGGCCGTTTGTGCTTCGTTCGTGCGTACTCGGGTAAGTTGCCCGCAGGTTCATACGTGATCAACACGCGCAGCGGCAAGAAGGAGCGTATTTCGCGCATCTTCCAAATGCACTCGAACAAGCAAAACCCCATCGAAGAACTCGAAGCAGGGGACATCGGTGCAGTTGTTGGCTTTAAGGACATCCGAACCGGTGACACGCTTTGCTCTGAAGGCGCACCATTGGTCTTGGAGAGCATGTCGTTCCCAGACCCCGTAATCGGTATCGCGGTTGAGCCCAAGTCTCAAGCAGACCTCGACAAGTTGTCCAACGGCTTGTCAAAGCTCTCAGAAGAGGATCCAACATTCAACGTTCGCACGGACGAAGAGACAGGCCAAACGGTCATCTCTGGGATGGGCGAATTGCACTTGGAAGTACTTGTCGACCGTCTGCGTCGTGAGTTCAAGGTTGAATGCAACCAGGGCGCCCCTCAGGTTAACTACAAGGAGGCCATCTTCGGAAGCACCGATCACCGAGAAGTGTACAAGAAGCAGTCAGGTGGACGTGGTAAGTTCGCGGACATCATCGTTAAGATTGGTCCATCGCCGACTCCAGAGGAGGCTGGCTTGGTATTCAAGAATTCGGTGAAGGGCGGTAACGTACCAAAAGAATTCGTTCCTTCTGTTCAGAAAGGTTTCGAAGAAGCCATGAAGAACGGTGTATTGGCCGGTTACCAAATGGACAGCATGGCCGTCGAATTGGTGGACGGTTCGTTCCACGCAGTTGACTCGGATCAGCTGTCGTTCGAACTCGCAGCCAAGATGGCATACCGCAACGCGGTCAAGAGCTGCCAGCCTAAGATTTTGGAGCCCATGATGCAGTTGGAGGTTGTTACCCCCGACGAGAACATGGGTGACGTCATCGGTGATTTGAACAAGCGCCGTGCACTCATCGAGGGAACCGGTGAACGTTCAGGCAAGACCATCGTAAACGCGAAGGTGCCATTATCTGAAATGTTCGGTTACGTGACGGACTTGCGTACGTTGACTTCAGGCCGTGCAACATCGTCGATGTCATTCAGCCACTACACAGAGGCTCCAAACAGTATTCAAGAAAAAGTGATCGCTGAAGCCCAAGGCAACGGCTAATAAGGAAGTAAGATGACGCAAAAAATCCGAATCAAACTCAAGTCGTACGATCACAACCTCGTCGACAAGTCGGCCGAGAAGATTGTTAAGACGGTGAAGACCACCGGTGCTGTAATCAGCGGACCCGTTCCACTGCCAACGCACCAGCGCATCTACACTGTATTGCGATCACCCCACGTGAACAAGAAGTCACGTGAGCAATTCGAATTGAACGCTTACAAGCGATTGATTGATATCTACAGTTCATCCTCAAAGACCGTTGACGCGTTGATGCGCTTGGAGCTTCCAAGCGGCGTTGAAGTGGAAATCAAGGTCTGACGGGAATTTTTAATTAACGCGAAACAAAAACACCGAAATCATGCCCGGACTCATAGGGAAGAAGTTAGGTATGACCAGCGTCTACAATGCCTCTGGGAAGAACATCCCATGCACCGTTTTAGAGGTTGGTCCTTGCGTCGTGACGCAAGTTCGTACCCTGGAGAAGGATGGCTATGAAGCCATTCAGCTCGGCTATGGTGAGCGCTCTGAAAAGCGCACATCCAAAGCGTTGCAAGGCCATTTCAAGCGCGCTGGCGTGGGCCTCATGCGAAAACTGGTTGAATTCAAAGGATTCGCCGAAGAACACCAAGCAGGTGATGAACTCAAAGTTGAAGACATCTTCAACGAAGGCGAGTACGTCTCTGTGGTAGGGAAGTCAAAAGGTAAAGGCTTCCAAGGTGTCGTAAAGCGCCACGGTTTTGGCGGTGTGGGTAAAGCGACTCACGGCCAGCACAACCGTCTGCGTGCTCCCGGTTCAATCGGTGCGGCATCGACACCCGCTCGTGTATTCAAAGGCATGCGCATGGCCGGTCAGACCGGTAACGCTCGTGTGACCATCGAAAACCTCGAAATCGTGAAAATCCTTCCTGAGGAAGGCGTCATGGTGGTGAAGGGAGCCGTACCTGGTCACAAAGGTTCAACTGTTGTAATCCGTAAACCAGAAGCGTGATGAAAGTAGATGTTTACAACTCCAAAGGTTCAAAGACCGATAAGTCGGTTACGTTGAACAAGGCGGTATTCGGCATCGAGCCCAACGATCACGCGATCTACCTCGATGTGAAGCGATTCCAGGCCGCACAGCGCCAGGGTACGCACGACACGTTGCACCGTGGATTGGTTTCCGGTTCAACCCGCAAGATCAAGAAGCAGAAGGGCACAGGTACAGCACGTGCCGGTTCCATCAAGAACCCATTGTTTCGTGGCGGTGGTACCGTATTTGGTCCAGAACCACGCGACTACACCCAAAAGCTGAACCACAAAGTGAAGCAGTTGGCCCGTCGCAGTGCGTTGAGCTACAAGGCCAAGGAAAAGGCCATCGTTGTGGTGGAAGGCCTCAAGATGGACGCCCCCAAGACCAAGGACTTCGCCGGTTTGATGAAGGGATTGGAATTGGCGGACAACAAGACCTTGATGGTTTTGCCAACGCCCGACAACAACGTGTACAAGAGCAGCCGCAACCTCGCGAAGCACCGCGTCATGTTAGCGAGTGACCTCAGCACGTACGACATCATGAATTGTAACACCCTCATCTTCGTGGACGACGCCCACAAGGTGATCGAGGGAATGCTCAAATAAGAATCGTCATGTCACAGATTTTAGTTAAGCCCCTCATCACCGAGAAGATGACCGCCGATACCGAGAAGAACAACGCCTACGGGTTTGTTGTCGCGGACGGTGCGAACAAGGTGGAGATCAAGAAAGCAGTGGAAAAGGAGTACGGTGTGACCGTGACTTCTGTTCGCACGCTGCGCGTTGACGGCAAGCGCCGCCAGCGCTACACGAAGACTGGCATCATCAAAGGACGCACAGTCGGTTACAAGAAGGCCATCGTAAGCTTGGCCGAAGGAGAAATGATTGACTTCTACGAGAACATCTAAGCAAATGGCACTTCGTAAATTCAACCCCATTACCCCAGGCACCCGCCACAAGGTGTTGTCGAAGTTCGACGACATCACCGCGGACAAGCCTCACAAGCCATTGCTGCGCCCCTTGAAGAAGTCAGGCGGACGAAATGGAGATGGTAAAATGACCATGCGTTACCGTGGAGGTGGCCACAAGCGTCGTTACCGTTTGATTGATTTCAAGCGTAACAAGCACATGGAAGCCACCGTCTTGACGGTCGAGTATGATCCAAACCGTTCAGCGCGCATCTGCTTGGTGGAATACACCGACGGAGAGAAGCGTTACATCGTTGCTCCTCAGGGCCTGAAGCCAGGCATGAAGATCAACAGCGGAAAGCAAGCTACGCCAGACGTAGGTCACGCGATGTACTTGTCTGACATCCCATTGGGTACGGTCATTCACAACATCGAGTTGTACCCTGGCAAAGGAGCTGCACTCGCTCGCAGCGCTGGTTCTTACGCACAGTTGAACGCCCGTGACGGCAAGTATGCGATTGTAAAGTTGCCCAGCGGTGAAACCCGCATGATTTTGGTGACTTGCCTCGCCGTCATCGGTTCCGTTAGCAATTCAGAGCACAACCTCCAGGTCTCAGGTAAGGCCGGTCGTTCGCGCTGGTTGGGACGCCGCCCACGCGTACGTGGTGTGGTTATGAACCCTGTCGATCACCCAATGGGTGGTGGTGAGGGCCGCTCTTCAGGTGGACACCCGCGTTCGCGCAAGGGCCTCCCAGCGAAGGGATACAAGACGCGAAACCCGCGCAAGAACAGTTCGAAGTACATCATTGAACGCCGCAAGAAATAATAGCCATGTCTCGTTCACTCAAGAAACCCCCATTTGTACACTACAAGCTCAACCAGCGTGTTGAAGCGATGCAAGCATCGGGCAAAAAGTCCGTGATCAAGACGTGGTCTCGTTCAAGCACCATCACTCCTGACTTTGTCGGTTTGACGGTAGCCGTGCACAACGGACGACAGTTCATCCCTGTTTTCGTTACTGAGAACATGGTTGGTCACAAGCTCGGAGAATTCTCACCCACCCGCACGTTCCGTGGCCACGCGGACAAGAAGGACAAGAAGCGATAATAGCCATGGGAAAACGTAAACGACTCGCTGCAGAAGCGCGAAAGGAAGAAATGAAGAGCATCGCCATCGCGAAGCTCAACAACTGCCCGACGTCCCCACGGAAGATGCGATTGGTCGCTGACTCGGTGCGCGGTAAGGATGTGTTCCAAGCGTTGAACATTTTGAAGTTCAGCCCACAAGAGGCGTCCAACCGTTTGGAGAAGTTGCTCCGTTCGGCGATCGCCAACTGGGAAGCCAAAAATGCCGGTGTCAACCCGGAAGATTCAGATTTGATTGTTCGCGAAGTGAAGGTGGACAGTGCGCGCATGTTGAAGCGTCTTCAGACTGCTCCTCAAGGCCGTGCTCACCGCATTCGCAAGCGCAGCAACCACGTAACCATCATCGTAGACTCCGTCAAAAGCTAAACCATGGGACAGAAAACAAATCCAATTGGAAATCGACTTGGGTTCATCCGTGGATGGGACTCAAATTGGTACGGAGGCAACGACTACAAGGACAAGCTTGTAGAGGATGAGAAGATCCGTGAGTACTTGTTGGCTCGTTTGCGCAAGGCAAGCGTTTCCAACATCATCATTGAGCGCACGCTCAAGTTGGTCACGGTGACAGTGAAGTCTGCTCGCCCCGGTGTCATCATCGGTAAAGGCGGCCAGGAAGTGGACAAGCTCCGCGAAGAATTGAAGAAATTGACTGGGAAGGAGGTGCAAATCAACATCTTCGAGATCAAGCGTCCTGAATTGGATGCCAAGCTCGTCGCTGAAAGCATCGCCCGTCAAATCGAAGCGCGTATCTCGCACCGTCGTGCCATCAAGATGGCCATCGCGGGCACCATGCGCTTGGGTGCTGAAGGAATCAAAATCAACATTGCAGGCCGTGTGAACGGTGCGGAAATCGCACGTTCGGAATCCTATAAAGAAGGCCGCATTCCATTGCACACCTTCCGTGCAGACATCGACTACGCGTTGATGGAGGCACACACCACCTACGGTCGTATCGGCATCAAGTGCTGGATCTGCCGAGGTGAGATCTACGGCAAGAAGGACTTGTCGCCCATCCCACCACAAAAGCAATCGAACGATCGCCGCGGCGGAGGCCGTCAAGGCGGAGGTCGTCGTCGTTCGCGCAACTGATAGAAGAGTTAGATCATGCTACAGCCGAAAAGAACGAAATTCAGAAAGATGCAAAAGGGCCGGGTACGCGGATTGGCGTACCGCGGAAGTACCCTGGCATATGGAACATTCGGAATCAAGACGATGGAGGTTGGATTCATCACTTCTCGTCAGATCGAAGCAGCACGTATCGCGATCAACCGCTACATGAAGCGTGAAGGTCAGGTGTGGATTCGAATCTTCCCGGACAAGCCCATCACATCAAAGCCTGCAGAGGTACGTATGGGTAAGGGTAAAGGTGCTCCCAGCCACTGGGTTGCTCCCGTCCGTCCCGGTCGATTGATGTTCGAAGTTGACGGTGTTCCCATGGAAACCGCACAAGAAGCCTTGCGTCTCGGAGCACAGAAGTTGCCCGTGAAGTGCAAGTTTGTCGTACGCCCAGATTATGCAGAGTGATGATTGAAATGACTGAAATCCGACAACTCTCTGACTCCGATTTGCAGGAGCGCATTGAGGTGGAGCGCGAGGCACTCGCGAAACTGCGGTTCAACCACACCGTAGCCGGTTTGGAGTCCACGACCGCTCTCAAATACAAGAAGCGTGATGTTGCACGCTTGTTGACTGAATTGAATGCACGTAAGAACGCGAACTCATGAGCACTGAAAGCACACCATTGGAGCGCAACCTGCGCAAGGAGCGAATTGGCGTTGTCACGTCCAATTCAATGACCAAGAGCATCACTGTAACGGTGGAGCGCAAGGAGAAGCACGCCAAGTACGGAAAGTTCGTCAAGAAGACGAGCAAGTTCATGGCGCATGATGAAGCGGAAACCTGCAACATCGGAGATACGGTTCGCATTATGGAGACCCGACCATTGAGCAAGCGCAAGTGCTGGCGATTGGTTGAGGTGATCGAGCGAGCGAAGTAATCCTGGAGGAGTTAAAAGAGAAAGAAATCAGAAGATGATACAACAAGAATCCCGCATGAAGGTGGCTGACAACAGCGGAGCGAAGGAGGTCCTTTGCATCCGGGTGTTGGGTGGTACACGTCGGCGATATGCAAGCATCGGGGATACCGTAGTTGTGACTGTCAAGGCAGCCACGCCAAACGGTAACATCAAAAAAGGCGCTGTCTCGAAAGGGGTGGTCGTCCGTACCAAGAAGGCCGTCCGACGAGCAGACGGGTCGTACATCCGTTTCGACGACAACGCGATTGTGTTGTTGAACGCTAACGGCGAAATGCGCGGCACCCGAATCTTCGGCCCTGTGGCCCGTGAACTCCGTGAAAAGGACTTCATGAAAATTGTTTCACTTGCCCCTGAGGTACTTTAATTCGAAGACCATGTTTAAGCGAGTAAAAGTCAAAAAAGGAGACACCGTTAAGGTGATTTCAGGCGGAAGCAAGGGCAAGCAGGGAACTGTTCTGTCCGTGGACCGTAAGACCGATCGTGTCAAGATCGAGGGCATCAACATGGTGAAGAAGCATGTGAAGCCTGGACCGGCCAACCCACAGGGTGGCATCGAAAGCGTAGAAGCAGGCATCCACATTTCCAATGTGATGGTGGTTGACGCTGCGGGCAACGCGACCCGAGTTGGACGTCGTCGTGGAGACGATGGAAAGCTTGTTCGTTATTCTAAGAAAACCAATGAGGAACTGAAGTGATGAGTTACGTACCACGACTCCAGACTCAGTACGCTGAGGAAATTGTACCCTCGCTCAAGGAGCGCTTTGAGTACAAGAGCGTGATGCAGGTACCCCGCGTCACCAAGATTTGCCTGAACCAAGGCCTCGGAAAAGCCATTGCCGACAAGAAGATTGTCGAGTACGCAACCGACGAGATGACACGCGTTGCTGGTCAGAAGGCGGTGAAAACCATTTCGACCAAGGACGTCTCGAACTTTAAGTTGCGTAAAGGCATGCCCATTGGTGCGCGCGTAACCCTGCGCCGCGAACGCATGTATGAATTTTTGGATCGTTTGATCGCCATTTCATTGCCTCGTACCCGCGATTTCCAGGGGGTGAAGGCCAAGGGATTTGACGGCCGCGGAAACTTCACGTTTGGCGTGAAGGAGCAGGTCATCTTCCCGGAGATCAGCCTCGACGAGGTGAAGTTCTTCAACGGCATGGATATCACGATTGTAACGTCAGCCAATACCGACGAGGAAGCGCAAGCGTTGCTCGAAGGTTTCGGATTCCCTTTCAAAAAGTAGTAAGATGGCAAAAGAATCAATGAAAGCGCGTGAGCGCAAGCGAGCCAAGATGGTAGCGAAGTACGCTGAGAAGCGTGCCGCATTGAAAGCTGCTGGCGATTGGGAAGGACTCCAGAAGCTTCCTCCAAACAGCGCAGCGGTGCGCATGCACAACCGTTGCCAGATCACGGGCCGTCCCCGTGGTTACATGCGTCAGTTCGGAATTTCCCGCGTGTTGTTCCGTAAGATGGCATTGGCTGGGAAGATCCCAGGTGTTAAGAAAGCGAGTTGGTAACCCACGAATAGACTGAAGATTATGAATACTGATCCAATCGCAGATTACCTGACACGCATCCGCAACGCGCAGATGGCCGGTCACAAGGTCGTGGAGATTCCAGCTTCCAACATGAAGAAGGAGATGACCCGAATCTTGTTCGACAAGGGGTATATCCTGAATTTTAAGTTTGACGATGCGGGCCACCAAGGCACCATCAAGATCGCATTGCGTTACGACGGCAAGACCAAGCGTCCCGCCATCACAGAATTGCAGCGCGTCTCTACGCCAGGTTTGCGCCAGTACGCCAGCTCGGGAGACCTCCCTCGCGTATTGAACGGCCTCGGCGTGTGCATCGTTTCTACTTCCAAGGGGTTGATGACAGACAAGGAATGCCGCAAGATGAACATCGGCGGTGAAGTCATTTGCACCGTTTACTGATAAGAAAGGAATAGCATTATGTCACGGATAGGAAAAGCACCCATTGCAGTACCCGAAGGCGTCACAGTGACGATTGACGGTGCTTCAATCAAGGTAAAAGGCCCCAAAGGAGAACTGGAGCAGACCATCGATCCCGAGATTGGTGTGGAGTTGAACGACAATGTTTTGACTTTCACGCGTCCTTCTGACCACAAGGATCACCGCTCAAAGCACGGATTGTACCGTGCTCTGGTGAACAACATGCTGGAAGGCGTTTCCAAGGGATACACCATTCGCTTGGAATTGGTTGGTGTCGGTTTCCGCGCCTCTTCTGCTGGACAAGACTTGACGTTGGCGCTGGGTTTCAGCCACCAAATCATCATGCGCTTGCCGGAAGAAATCAAGGTGACCGCCGAAACGAAGAAAGGGGAGAACCCATACGTAGAATTGACCTCGCACGACAAGCAGCTCATCGGTACGGTGGCTGCCAAGATTCGCTCGTTGCGCAAGCCCGAGCCGTACAAAGGCAAAGGTGTACGCTACGCCG
>CAXREW010000089.1:0-2980 GCA_964229455.1 Flavobacteriaceae bacterium
AACAGAAAGGGCGCACCCCTGCGCCCTTTCACCCTAACAATCTACTCGTATTTCGACAACGACGCCTGCAAACCTCGTATCAAAACACGGCGCTATATTACATAAATATTTTCTATCAACACTATAAAATATCGACTAAATTGTATATTTTATAGTTAAGGGCCTGAACACCTTTTAAACCCACCCTTCCCATTCATGCCCCTAACGCGCAAAATCAACCGGTCCCAAACCTACCTTTGACCTCGGTCCATGTTTCACACCCTCCGCCATCGCCTGATCGCAATGCTGAACGCCACGGTAGCTTTGTTGCTTCTGGTGCCTTCAGGACAGCTGGTCTTTGGACAAGGCCTCTTCGAAAACGTTTCGGAGCAAGCTGGCGTTGCGGTCGACGGCCTGCACCATGCGGTCGCCATCGGAGATTTTGATCGCGACGGCCGGGAGGACATATACGTCGGGACCAAATTTGCGCCCAACCGTTTGTTTCGAAACCTCGGTGGGATGCAATTTGAAGAAGTCGCCGTTCCAGCAGGGGTGGCGGATGAGGGATCGACCAATGCGGTCCTTTGGGCGGACTTCAACAACGACGGCTGGCTCGACTTGATCACCGGCAATTACCTGGACCCCAACCGCCTCTACCTCAACAACGGCAACGGCACCTTTACCGACGCGACAGATGCCTGGAACGCAGGCAATGCAGGACCTTGTCGGAGTTTGCACGCGGCTGACATTGATGGGGACGGTTGGTTGGACCTCTACGTTGTCAACATCAACAGCCACAATGCGATGCTCCGCAACCTCGAAGGAAACGGCTTCCAAAACGTCACCTTTCCATCGGGTACAGTAGATACAGGCATTGGAATGGGAGCACTGTTTTTTGATTCGGACAACGATGGCGATGTGGACCTGTATGTCACCCACGATGGCAACCAAGTCAACAAATTTTTCCGAAACAACGGCCAAGGCAGCTTTACACAAGACGCAGCGGGTGTGGGGTTGGATTACCAAGGAAATTGCATGGGCGTCGACGCAGCTGACATCAACCACGACGGTTGGATGGACCTTTACATTACAGACCTCTACCCCAGTGAGCTGTTTCTGAACAACGGCGACGGAACATACACAGCCATCGCAGAAGCTGCAGGCGTGGACGATTCGGGCATGACGTGGGGCTGCATCTTTTTCGACTACGACCACGATGCCGAATCGGACCTCTACATCGTGAACGACTACGCGTTTGCTCCCACATCCAACCGCCTGTACCGGGGCCTCGGCGATACGACATTCGCTTGGGTCAGCGAAGGGGATGAAGTGCTGGAACCCGACCACAGCGACTATGGCCTAGCAGCGGGAGATTTGGACGGCGACGGGGATTGGGACCTCGCCATCGCCACCAGCGGCTCCGCTACCCAACCCGGATTTCAGATCCTGGAAAACCTGAACACCAACGGTCATTTTATCGGGTTCCGGCTGGAGGGCACTTCTTCCAATCGGTCTGCCATTGGCGCGCGCATCGAAGTCCACTTCGATGGCAAGACCCGCTACGACGAAATCCATTGCGGTCAAGGCTACAGCGGTTCGAGCTCGTTTAACGTGCACGTCGGATTGGGCTCGGCCACGGGCGTGGACTCCATCGTCGTGCGCTGGCCCACCGGGGAATACTCAACACACGGGCCGTTCACCGCCGATAGCATCCATGCGGTCCTGGAGCCGGGTGCCGAACCTTGGTTGAACTCCGGCTGCACCGATACCGATGCATGCAACTTCGAAATTGCTGCGGCCGTGGACGATGGAACATGTTTCTTCCCCACAGCTGGTTTGGACTGCTCCGGCGAGCCTCTCCCAGATTTCCCCACCTTGGCCACCCACAGCATCGCCCGCATCTGGAACGAAGCCACGCTCCTGAGCATCCGGCACGACTGGGCACGTCCTACGGTCCACTCACGCAACCTGTGGCACACGTCTGCCCTCATGTACGATGCCTGGGCAGCTTGGGGTGAGGATACCGTTGTCGGGGCGCAACCTTGGCTTTTGGGCAACCAACAAGGGGACTTTACGAGTGCCTTCGAAGGGGTGCCCGACATCGAAGCAGCAGACCGACTGGCAGCACGGCGGCTGAGCATCAGCTACGGGGTGTACCGCCTCTTGCAGCACCGGTTTGCTAACGCACCCCGTGCCGAACGCATCGCCACACACATTGACAGCCAAATGGAGGTGTTGGGTTACGATACGGCCTGGCACGCGACCGATTACACCACCGGAACGTGGATGGAGCGGGCCGCCTCGCTGGGCAATTACCTCGCCGAACAATACATCGCGTTTGGCTTGCAAGACGGGTCGTTCGAAGTCATCGACTACCAAAACACCTATTACAATCCGATGAACTGGAATTTGGTGATGGACGAACCGGGCAACCCCAACATGTTCTTTCCCAACCGCTGGCAACCGCTTCAATTGGCGGAGTTCATTGACCAATCGGGAAACGAAGGCTCCAATATTTCCCCGGACTTCCTCAGCCCAGAATGGGGGAACGTCCAACCGTTTGCCATGACGCCCGCGGACACGGCGCAATTCGAACGGCTCGGTAGCACCTATACGGTGTACCACGACCCCGGACCGCCCGCCCAAATTGATCCGGACGAAGAAGTCGGCTTGGAAAGCGATTACAAGTGGGGGCACACCCTTGTCGCCCTTTGGGCTTCTCACCTTGACCCCGCCGATTCCGTGATGTGGGACATCGGACCTGGGGCGTTCAGCTGGGACGGATTCATACCCGCAGGTGTCCAAGAAGCGCGGGATTACTACGCTGTCGATGGCGTGCCGGTCGCCGAAGGTGTCCAACCGGGGCACCCGTTCAACCCGGTCACTGGTGAACCCTATGCCCCCCAACCGGTCCTGCGCGGAGATTTCACCCGGGTGTTGGCCGAATACTGGGCCGATGGGCCGGATTCAGAAACGCCGCCGGGCCATTGGTTCACGCTGC
>CAXREW010000090.1:0-2673 GCA_964229455.1 Flavobacteriaceae bacterium
TGGAGAGTCACGCCTGCTTGGACTCGGTGTTTTCATTCGAATTGGCCTCGCGTAAATCCTTCAACGGTGAGCGCATTGATGCCTACGTGGAGCGCGGCAGAACCCGCCAATTGATGAGAAGCCCCGCATTTGCAGAGGCCTACCCCGATGCGCTCGATGGTCAAGTCGAGCGGCGGATGGTGGCAGCGTGCTCACGGGTGAGCACCCTGTGGTACAGCGCGTGGGTCGAAGCCGGCTCGCCCGTGCTTACGACAGAAGCTCCAGCTTCGAGCACGGGATGGAAAAAGGTGCTAGATTGGTTGTTCAAATGAACGTGCTCCTTCTAGATCCCTACCATGCCGGATCCCACGCACATTGGGCAAAAGGCATGCAGCACCACCTCTCCCTCCTCCATGGAGTCAATGTTGAGATGTGGACGATGCCCGGCAGGCATTGGAAATGGCGGATGCACGGAGCGGGTGGAGAATTTGCCCACCGAGCAACAGCGGTCGCTTCCCGACCCGATCTGATTTTAACCACCGACATGTTGGATGTAGCGAGCTTAAAAGGCTTGCTGCCTGTTGATTGGAAGCACATTCCAGTCGTGCAGTATTTCCATGAAAATCAACTGACCTTCCCGTGGAGCGATCGAGATGCTGAAAAAGCGCGAGGCATCAATCATACCTATGAGTTCATGAACATCCAATCCACCACCGCCGCAAATTGGGTTTGGTTCAACTCAGATTATCACCGGGACGTCTTCATCGAGGCCGCCGACCGATTCATGAAACGCATGCCGGATCTAAGGGACGGGTATTCGATGAATTCTTTGACCGGAAAATCGAGCGTCTTGCCCGTGGGAATTGAAGCGCCAACTTCCATTGACCTCGGGCGACCTATTGGTGAGCCTCCAACCATTTTGTGGAATCACCGCTGGGAATACGATAAAGGCCCGGACCACTTTTTGAATCACCTCAACGCTTTGGAAAGTGCCGGACACGATTTCAGGCTCATCCTCTGCGGACAACAATACAAAGAGTCACCACCTGTGCTTCAGTCGATACGGCAACAACACCAACACCGCATTGTCCACGATGGCTATGCATCTAAAAAGGAAGCCTACCACTTGCTCCTTGAATCCAGTGACTTCATCATTCACCAGCCGGTGCAAGAGTATTTTGGCGTGAGCGTCGCTGAGGCCATGTCCTTTGGTATCATACCCATCTTGAAAGCTGACCAAGCCTACCTAAGTTGGGTGCCAGAGGATTTTTTATTTCAAGGTCCCGAAGAAATGATGGCCAAGTGGGAGCACTGGCTGCAGCACGTCAATGACGGAAGAAGGCTGGCCAAAGCCACTGCAACGCAATTCCACTGGCCGCGCATTGCTCAAGCGGCATGTGACGAGCTGCAACGGCGTTTCCAATTAAACTGAGGCCTCCTCAAGAGCACGAAACAATTGCTCAGGCAACTTTCGTGGCCGATGTCCATTCGCATCAATGCAAGCCAACTCAACCTCAGCCGTTGCAATCAATTGATCTGCTACATGGATCGTACTATGAAACACAAGGCGGATTTCACTGAGCAGCTCGACACGGGTTTCAAATGAAAGCACTTCATCGTAACGAGCACCCTGCCTGTACTTGACTTGCAACTTACTGACCGGCAGCAAATAACCTGATTTCTCCAATGCATCGTATGAAAAACCCATCGATCTGAGGCACTCAATTCGCACCACTTCGAGGTACTCAACATACGCTGCGTGATGCAACCGTTGCATTTGGTCGGTGTCGGAATACCGGACACGTAATTCGTACTTATGAACCATATTTCTTGGATAAACCCGGAAGGATACCGAGCGAACGAAAATACCACTTTAACGGGACTTCACAAATATCAGCTCATTCTTAAACTCCTCATTTTCTGTGTTTTACACAATATATATTTTACTAAGCCGATATTATCATCGACTAATTTGACACAACTTTTAGAGGGGGACAGTCGCTGAACGAAAAAACCGAAAAGTCAACCCCAAATGGATTTTTTTTTCCGAGAGTTTATCAGAATCTTGCATGCGGATTAAGACACCGGATTTTTTCACCTGAGTCTGCCATCCACTCACTCTTTTTGCAACCTGACCAACTAGCCCATTTCACCATGAGCCAAGACCACTTGTCCATTTGGAACAACTGCCTCGAAGTAATCAAAGACAACACCAGCAGCCAAGCGTACAAAACGTGGTTTGCACCCATCAAAGCGCTCAAACTGGAGAACAAGGTATTGACGATTCAAGTGCCGTCGCAGTTCTTTTATGAGTGGTTAGAGGAGCATTACATCCAGCTCTTGAGCAAAACCATTCACAAAGAACTCGGTCCAGACGCGCGTCTTGAATACAGCATCATCATGGAGAATGCGGGGGCTACAGGCAACAGCCAAGCAAGCCCGTATGCGGTAAAGATGCCCATGGCCAATCGGCAAGCGACACAAAACCCAGCGGTTCCAATGTCTGCTGGCATCCACGACACTCCGATCAAGAACCCTTTTGTCATTCCGGGTCTGCGCAAATTGAACATCGATTCCAACCTGAACCCCAATTACAACTTTGGGCAATTCATCGAAGGGGAATGCAACCGACTTGCACGATCTGCGGGTTTCGCGGTAGCCAACAAGCCAGGAGGTACGTCTTTTAACCCCTTG
>CAXREW010000091.1:0-9485 GCA_964229455.1 Flavobacteriaceae bacterium
CCCGAAGACAACCCATTCGTGAATCAACCCGACGCGGTGCCGTCCATTTGGTCCTGGGGCCACCGCAATCCGCAGGGCATGTTTTGCCATCCACAGACCGGCACCATCTGGACCCACGAACACGGCCCCAAAGGCGGAGACGAGATCAACATCCCGGAGTCCGGCAACAATTATGGCTGGCCGAAAATCACGTTTGGCCGCAACTACATCGGTACCATCATCACCAAAGACACTGCGATGGTGGGCATGGAGCAACCGCTCTATTATTGGCTCCCCTCCATCGGGGCCTGCGGCATGGACGTGGTGTACGGGGACAGCTGGCCTGCATCGTGGCAGAACAACCTGCTCGTGGGGTCGCTGAGTTTTGAATACCTCGAACGCCTTCAAATGGAGGACAACCGCGTCGTCGCTCGCGAGCGTTTGCTCGAAGGCGTCGGCCGGGTTCGGGACATCGCACGCAATTCGAAAGGAGAAGTATTCGTTGCAGTGGAGGGCGCAGGCACCGTCCTGCACCTCCAACCCATGGAAATCAAGTAATGCACCAAAAGGCGATTGGAATCACACTGGCCCTGCTGGGATGGGCTACGCTTGTCTGGGGGCAAACCGACACCCCAAAACTCACCGCGGCGGAGGAGAAAGTGCTCCGCAGTTCCGCGGCGCCGACAACGGACACCTTGCTCCAAGTCAGCAAGGGTCAATTCAACATTCATTTCAGCCAAGTCCAATTGAGCAACTGGGCCGCGGGAGGACAGAGCAACATCTCCCTGCTCACCAAGTTTGACCAAAACTGGAACTACGACCGAGGACGGTTCGGCTGGGACAGCGAGCTGCACCTTGCATTTGGCCTGTTGCATCGGCCAGAAGACCGGGTCATCATCAAAACGGACGACCGCATCGAATGGTCCACCAAGCTCGGTTACCGCACCACCGAGTCCGGATTCCTCACGTTCATGGCGCATTTCCGGTCGCAATTCGCCCCAGGTTACGCGATGGAAAACGGCATCCCGGTACGCGACATTTTGAATTCAAACTTCCTTGCGCCAGGGTATGGCGTCTTGGCAGGAGGTATGGACTACAAGACACCCGATGGCGGTCTGGCCCTGTTCTTGGCTCCCATCACCATCAAATCGACGTGGGTACTCGATGATTCGCTTTCTGCCGCCGGGGCGTTCGGTGTGGAACCGGGCGAGCGGAGCCGTTATGAGATGGGCGGGTATTTGAAGCTCAATTTCAAGAAGGACTTTTCCGAAGAAATCAGTTACGCCGTTCGGCTTGACCTGTTTTCAAATTTCCTGGATAACCCGCAAAACATCGACGTGTATTCCGACCACGTCCTGTTGCTCAAGGTCAACCCCTGGCTGTCCACGTCGATTTCGGCGACGCTGATCTACGACGACGACATCTTGTTGACGAAAAACCCGGAAGTCATTGAAGGCGTCCTCGTTCCCAACATCGGCCCGGGCCTCCAGTTAAAACAGGTCCTGTCTGTCGGACTGTCCATTCAAGTTTGAGCGCTTACTTTTGCGCCGCATTCACACCAATTCCATGAAAGCATACGTATTCCCGGGCCAAGGCGCCCAATTTCCCGGAATGGGAAAAGACCTGTACGATCATTCGGACACCTTGAAAGCGCGTTTCGAATTGGCCAATGAAATCCTAGGCTTTGACATTGCCGACACCCTGTTCAATGGCAGCCCAGAAGACCTCAAGCAAACCTCAGTGACCCAGCCCGCCATCTTCATCCATTCGGTGGTGTTGGCGGAAGCACTTGGCGACGCCTTTCAACCCGACGTGGTCGCTGGCCACAGCTTGGGTGAATTCTCAGCCTTAGTCGCTGCCGGCGCCCTCTCCTTTGAAGACGGCCTCAAGCTGGTTTCGGAGCGCGCTCAAGCCATGCAGGCGGCGTGCGACGAAACACCCAGCACCATGGCGGCCGTGCTTGGCCTCGAGGACAACGTAGTGGAGGACGTCTGCGCTTCTACGGAAGGCGTGGTCGTAGCAGCCAATTACCACTGCCCCGGTCAATTGGTGATCTCAGGAGAAGTTCCGGCCATCGAAGCGGCGTGTGCCGCCCTCACGGAGGCCGGTGCACGTCGGGCCCTCGTGTTGCCCGTTGGCGGGGCTTTCCACTCGCCGCTGATGGAATCTGCACGGGCACGCCTCGCCGCCGCCATCGCTGCCGCGCCGTTCCAATCGCCGCGGTGCCCGGTGGTCCAGAACGTCAACGCCTCGCCGGAAACCGATCCGGAAGTCATTCGCGAAAACCTCATCGCTCAATTGACCGCCCCGGTGCGGTGGACACAGAGCATGCACAAGATGATTGAACTGGGAGCGACCGAAGCCATTGAAGTGGGTCCCGGCAAAGTGTTGCAAGGCCTCTTCAAAAAGGTGGATCGCGCCTTTGCCGTTTCAGGAGCAGAACTCTGATTCGAACGGTACAATCGGAAAGAAAAAAAGCGAGCTCAAGGCTCGCTTTTTCATTGCATGTCATTTTGTAGGACGCTTACATTACGATTTCCGCAGCGTAAGCGTGAAGGCTTTGCACCTCGTTCTCCGCAACCAACAGCGCTTCTTTCAATTTGCCATTTTCCAAGCGCAACTCATCGCATCGGCGTTGTGCACGCGCCAATTCATTTTTGAGACGCATGAATTCCTTCAGCGTCTGCACGCGCTCTTGACGAGCGGTTTCGAGTTGAACCATAAGATCTTCCATTCTACAAATAACGCCGACGCGCATGCCCTTCCCAACGGACGTGCTCGGCACTTTTCCACCTTTTGCCGTTCATTTCAACAACCCGGCCTTACGCCGCGCGAACCGCCTCGCCTTGAGGATCCGGCACGCGCTTTCGGAAAATCAACAGCACCACAAAACCAAAGAGCCCCAGCCCGCCAGCGATGGCATACAACGATGAAATGGCCGAGAGGTCTCCCTGGAATTGATACCCCGAGAACACGGCGCCCACACCGATGCCCACTTCGAGCGACATCAACATGGTACCCAAGGCCAGTGCGACCTTACCGGGACGCGCCAAATCCGCGGTCCACGCCATAATCGTGGGCATATTGATCCCAATGGACATTCCGTAAATCACCCCAAAGAGGGCAGCCGTTGCCTTGGTCTCCGCTACGCTCAATCCGAACATCCCGACCGCCAGCAACGCACCGCCAATGAGCATGAGTGGAACCCTGCCACGGCGGTCTGAAGCACGGCCTGCAATCAGCCGCATCGAGATGCTAGCGATGACGATGATGGTGTTGAAAGAGCCTTTGTAGACGTAACCCAGCGACCCCACGAAGTCCGGGGAAATGGTCAAAAATGTACCAAAGGCAAAGGCCACAGGCAACAAACCCATTGCCGCTGGCCATGACGAAAGGTCCATGACATCTCCCTTCCACACGTGCAAGTCCGCCCATTTTACACGCCGTCCTTGAGGCAAGGTCTCCGGCAACCGGAGCGTCATGACCAAGGCAATCAAACCAAAAAGCGTGGAGACGATGAACATGGCGTTATAACCGTATTCAACCGTCAACCAGCTTCCGATAGCGGGTCCTCCAGCCATGCCAGCATTCCCGGCCACACCGAGGTAGCCCAGCGCTTCACCGCGGCGATTGAGGGGCGTGATGTCCGTCAGGAAAGCCGTGGTTCCAGTGGGGCGGAAACCGGTGCTCATGCCATGGAGCAAGCGCAAGGTCAGGAACGCCCATACCGCGACCGGCACACCGCTCCAGACCGCCTCGCCGGTAATGGCGCCCACACCGATGTAGCCCAATCCAGCAATGGTGGTCACCCACGTTCCGAAAAGCATTACCGGCCTCCGGCCCGCTCGGTCGGCAATCCGACCACTCAAAAACCGAGAAAGGAAGGCACCCACGGTAAACAGCCCCACGATCCAACCGATCAAATCAGGACGGCCCAACTCCGTCAAAAACCCCGGCAATTCCGGCATAACCATGCCGAAACTGGCCATGAAGAGAACGGTGCTGGTGCAGAGAACCCAAAACTGGGAGGAGAACATGGTCGTGTTCCCGGGAGGAGCTTGTTTCGTCACTTGGCCGCAAAGATACCCCCGCTTATCTTGGCTCCATGCAATACCCGGCGAAAGTCTTGTTGGCGTGGGGAGAAGCCATCTCCGGCAACCGCGAAATCCGCGATTGGCTGATGCAAAACGGCTATCCAGAATTGGCCCTCGTGTGCCACGCGCTTCAGCTGGACGACAGCGCCCGGTCCTGGCTCATGGCCAACCAACATCCACACCTCATGGCCCTCGTGAGCGGTTCAGAAGGCGATGCCCAGGCCATCCAATGGATGGAGAAATTTGGGTTCAACTACCTGAAGGATGTGGCCCTTGGCGCCGACAACGACGACGAAGCCGTCACCCGGCTCATCAAAGCAGGGCAACGCGAATGGGCGGGCATTGCCCTCAAAATCAGGTCCGTCAAGAACCAGATCGAGTCGGACAACAACGACATGCACAAGATTTCACGGCGCTGAGCCGGGGACTCAGGCATTGGAGTACACCAGGTGACTCCAGGTGCGGTCATCCAACACTTCATTCGCCAGCCGCAATACGTCATCCGCCGTAATGGCTTCAATGGCCTCGAAGACCGTTTCCAGCCGTTCCACCCGGTTGTACAGCAAAAAGCTCTTTCCCAAACTCGTCATCACACTGCTCCCCGAGTCCTGCGATAAGGCCACGTGGCCAACTATCTGCTGCTTGATGTTGTGGAGCTGGCGCACGCCGAGCTTGGTCTTCCGGAGAGCGGCGAGTTCTTTGCGAACGAGGGCCTCAGCACGCTTGTGGAGGCGCTTGTCCGTTCCGAAATACACGCTGAAGACGCCCACATCGCTGTAGGGCGTGTAGGCACATTCAATGTTGTAGGCCATCCCGTGGCGTTCCCGCACGTTCAAACTCAACCGGTTGTTCATGGTGGGGCCACCGAGGTGGTTGGCGATGAGCGCGAGGCCCAGGCGATCGGGGTGGTTACTGCCGTGGGTCAACGTGCCCATGACGTGGTGCACCTGGTGGATGTCTTTTTTCAAGCGGACATCGAACGGTGCACGGCCTTCAAACGGAGCGCGATTGAGGGTGGACGTTCCGCTCTGAATTCGTCCGAAGTGCTTCTCACAAAACCGCTTGACCTTGGACCACGGGGTAGCTCCTACGACGCTGAACACCATTTCGTCAGGATGGTAATGGCGCGCAACAAAGCCCTCAATGGTCGCGCGGTTCATGGCGCGTACCGATTCGGTGTTGCCAAGGATGTTGCCGCCCATGGGGTGGCCTTCGAACAGTTTTTCTTCGAACTCGTCAAAAATGGAGTCCGCCGGACTGTCGAGGTAAGCATTGAGCTCATCCAAAATCACATCGCGCTCCTTCTTGATCTCGTTGACTGGGAAGGTCGCGTTGAATGTAATGTCGGCGATCAACTCCACCGCCCTTTCGAGGTGCTGCTCGGAAAAGGCGGCATAAATCCAGGTGTCCTCTTTCGACGTATAAGCGTTAAACTCACCGCCCACCGAATCCAAGCGGTTCAGGACGTGAAAGGCCTTTCGCTTGTGGGTGCCTTTGAAGAGTGTGTGCTCAATGAAATGCGCGACGCCGGCTTCGCCCTGCGCGGCAATTTCGTCCCGCGTGCCTGCGTTGATGACCAAACCGCAATGCGTGACCGGACGATCCACGTGTTTGTAGATGACCCGAAACCCGTTTTCGAATTGCGCAGTATGGAGCTCTTCCTTGCCCCAGTGGGGCAAAGCCCGTTCAAGCACGTCGGCCATGGAGGATGTTAGAAGGGCAGATCGTCTTCGTCGTCTCCCGACGCAGCCATTGGAGGTACATCCGGAAGCGGCGCTGCAGAGACACCCGGTGCAGACGGAGCAGACGGAGCTCCTCCTTGTCCGGGCTCGACGCGCCATGCGTTCAAGTCGACGTAAAAATTGCCATTGTACTCGCGGCCTCGGATGTCAAACTTGACCAACACGGCATCGCCTTCGTTGTATTTGGCAATCTGCTCAGTGCGCTCTTTGGTCGCCGTGAACTTCACGTCCTGTGGGTACTGGTCCTCGGTCGTGATAACAAAATCACGCTTGTAAAACCCACTTGGAAAATCCTGCTGATCGAAGATCTTTTTGATCTTCCCTTTCATTTCAAAACTCATGGTGCGAAGGTATTCACGCCCATTCGAAAACCGGAGCGCGGGCCAGGGCTTTTTTATCAACCCAAATTGAAGGCCATGACCGCCTTCAAGGCGTCTGCGGCGTTTCCTTCCGCGATGCACTGCGCAGCAAACGAGTGCACAGCATGTTCAAGCGCCACCCCGTCCCCCTCGTATTCAATGAACAACTCGGACAACTCCATGAGCTTGAAGTCATTGACATCCGTTTCATTGGGCATTTCGAGCAGGGCACCGAGCTGGGCCAGGTCATTACCGGTCAAGACTTTGCTCTCGCGCACCTCTTGCGGCAAAGCGTCCACCCCAATGCCGGGAGCAACCTGGGGCTTGGGTACCTCGAACAACGCCGCGCCCGATGCCCGGACGTAGGCATTGCCACCGCAACGCCCGACCAAATCGAGCAAATCCGGCACCGGCTGACCGGCCTCGTTGAGGACATCCGAACGGAAGTGCATCCGTTGAATTTCGCAGACGACCAATTGCCCGGCTCCTCCCTCCTCTCCGAGCGAATCCACACGCAAGACCTTGCATTCCAGGGCGACGGGGCTTTCCGCCACGCGCTGGGGCTTTACGGTGTCTGAGGGCAAGGCGGTTAAGCCGGCCTTTTCAAATTCGCTCACGCCCCTATCGAAGTCGGCGCTAGCCAATGAGCAGGCGTGCACCATGTTGTAGTCGACGAGGTTGATGACGACCTCAGGCACTGCCAAGACGTTTTCCAACGTGTGCTTGGTCGTGTTGTCTTTCATCCGGCGGGCCGGGCTGAAAATGACGACCGGTGGCTTGGCCGAAAACACATTGAAGTAGCTGAACGGCGCGAGGTTGTCGCGGCCTTCTTCGTCTACCGTGCTGGCAAAGGCGATGGGACGTGGGGCGATGCCACCGAGGAGTTTCCCGTGCAGATCGCGTCCCGCGAGTTCAGAAGGATTGAATGAAGCGTATGCGTGCTCCGCCATGTTCAGAAGTGCTTCTCGACGGTATCGATGGAATTCAACACCTTGTCTTTCAGCGCAGCCTTGAAGGCCGCCAATCGACCCGCCAACGCTTCATCGCTGGTGGCAGCGATTTGAGCCGCCAAAATTCCCGCATTGCGGCCACCGTCCAGAGCGACCGTTGCAACCGGCACACCAGCAGGCATCTGCAAGATGCTCAGCACTGAATCCCATCCGTCAATGGAGTTGCTGCTGTGGATCGGAACACCGATGACAGGCAAGGTGGTCAAGGATGCCGTCATGCCGGGCAAGTGCGCTGCACCTCCGGCGCCGGCCACAATGACTTTGATGCCACGATCAGCAGCTTCGGTGGCGTGGGTGACCATGCGCTCCGGCGTGCGGTGAGCTGATACCACTGTCATCTCAAATGGCACTTCCAATTGCTTCAGTACTTCGCCAGCTTTTTCCATGACAGGAAGGTCGCTTGCGGAACCCATGATGATGCTTACTACCGGTTGTGCCATGGTGGTGCAGTTCTATGAATTTGATTGTTCTCTGGCGTCAATTTCATCACGCAAACGACTCGCGAGCTCGTAATCCTCGCGGGCAATGGCTTGTGACAACTCCTTTTTCAAATCTCCGATGCTACGTTCCTTGGCTGGCGCTTCCTCTGCAGCCTCAGCAGCCGCCTCGGCGCGTTCCACCCGCTCCATCTCCTCCGGTCCAATCCCGGCCATTTTCATAACCGATTCGGCGCAATAAATAGGGCACCCAAAACGGTAAGCAATGGCCACGGCGTCGCTCGGACGGCAGTCAATTTCTTCGGACTTGTCGTCGGAGACGCAGTGCATTTTGGCGAAAAATACGCCTTCCACCATGTTGTAGATGATGACCTCCAGCACGCGAATGCCAAAAGAGCCGAACGCCGACTTGAACAAATCGTGCGTAAGCGGGCGCGAAGCTTTCATCTTCTCAATCTCGATGGCAATGGCTTGTGCCTCTGCTCCACCAATGACAATGGGCAATTTGCGGTTGCCTTCCACCTCACTCAACACCATCGCGTACGCCCCCGAAGAGGAGCCGCTCAGGGCAATGTCCGACACTTCGACTTCTACCTTTTTCATTCCGTGGGAATTGCTACAAAGGTAGGAACGGAATGAGCATCAGCTATCAAGTGCATGCACCGCAGCCGTGAGCTTAGGCAACACTTCGAACGCATCACCGACGATCCCGTAATCTGCGGCCTTGAAGAACGGCGCTTCCGGATCGGTGTTGATGACGACGATGGTCTTGGATTGGTTCACCCCGGCGAGGTGCTGGATGGCACCGGAAATTCCTGCTGCGATGTACAGATTCGGGCGAATGGTGATGCCCGTTTGTCCCACGTGCTCGTGGTGAGGGCGCCACCCGATGTCCGAGACTGGACGGGAGCACGCCGTCGTCGCACCGAGGGCCGTGGCCAATTCTTCTACGATGCCCCAATTCTCGGGACCTTTCAATCCGCGGCCTGCGCTTACGACCAACTCGGCTTCTGGCAGTGGCACTTGGCCGTCCCCGCTCGCCGATTCAAATCCGGTAACGGTCTCACGTGCGGTGCCGAGATCGGCACTGAAAGCTTCTACAGAAGTGGTTGAACCGTCCGTTGCAACACCAAATGCGTTCGGTGTAACCGTGTAGACGGCCCTGTCAGTGGTCACGGCCACGTCAGCCATGGCCTTTCCTGAAAATACGTTTTTGCGCACCGTACCGCCTTCGGGCAAATGCGTCACGCCTGCGACCAAGCCGGCGTTCAATCGAACGGCAACCCGAGGGGCCACAGCCCGCCCGAAGTGGTCGTGTCCGCACACGACAAGCGTGGCACCAGCGGCATCCGCTGCTGCTGAGGCGAGCTTGGCCCATTGGCCGCTGTCCTGAACGGCACCTTCGTGGTGCAAGGTCCGAGCGATCCCTGCGGCACCAATGGCATCAGCGCTGCTCAACGGTCCGGCCACAATGCCGACGGCATCCGTGCCAAGCTTAGCTGCAAGGGCTGTAGCGTAACTCGCCGCTTCCAATCCGCTCTTGGTGGCGAATCCGTTCTGGGTGTTGATGATGGCTAATACTGACATGGCTTAGATGACTTTAGCTTCTTCGCGAAGCAAACGAATGAGTTCAGCGGCGTCCTCCGCGTCGATGATTTTGCATGCTCCTTTTTCAGGGGGCAGGGTGAAACGCTCAATGCGCGAGCCACTCTCCGCAGAGGCAGCTTCGACCGTCAGCGGCTTGGTACGTGCAGACATGATGCCACGCATGTTGGGAATGCGCTGTTCGGCCATGCCTTTGGCGGCCGAAAGGACGAAAGGACCGGTCACCCCGATTTTTTCGACGCCGTTGGCCGTCTCGCGC